>CAZBWZ010000023.1:0-27232 GCA_964495725.1 uncultured Bacteroides sp. | reverse complement strand
GAAGACTACACCAAGGCGCTGCTCTCACTATTCAAAAACCGCAGGCACTAAAGAGTAAAGCTACTGACACAATGCACATATTCAAGACCATAACCACAGCAGCTATATTGTCAGCGACCGCCATCACGGCTGCCGCTCAGCAGCCACCAATGACGGTGACAGCATCTACCGACTCCACTGCTCTTGTAATGGGTGACCGCACTACAGTGACCGTAGAAGTGGTAAAAAACGCCCATGAGGGCGTGCTTGTCGATATTCCCGAAACCGGAAAAGACTACCACGGCATGGAGGTGGTGGATATCACGGCTGACTCGGCCGATCTCGGCAACAACCGGATACAGCTCAACTACAGGCTCACTTTCCAGGCGTTCGACCCCTCGGATGTCCTCACATTGCCACCATTCAGATACGCCAGCCGCAATGATACAGCCTCCTCAGATATCCTTACATTCAAGGTGATGCCCGTGGAGCTCAGCCCCGAGCTCGGAGATCCGGCCCAGCCAGACAGCCTGAAGATTCATCCTGATCACGGAGTGGTGTCGGTAAAGTCAAAATGGTATGATGCCATCCCCGACTGGACGATATGGATACTCGTGGCTATCGTGATCCTTGCCCTTGCATACGTGCTATACAGATTGTACCGCAAGAACGGCCCCTCTCTATTTGTGCCGCGCAAGCCTGTACCGCCCTACGAACTGGCGATACAGCGTCTCAACGCACTTAAGGCAAAGAAACTCATAGAGCATGGCGAAGCAAAACAATTCTTCACCGAGGTGACCGATATATGGCGCCAGTACCTCGAAGGCCGTTTCGGAATATCCGCCATGGAGATGACCTCACGACAGATTTTGCAGGAGCTGCGCGACAACAAAGAGACCCACCTTACAGCCGACCAGATGGCAGACCTGCTCAGCGTAAGTGACTTTGTGAAATTCGCCGCCATGTCGCCCACCAACGATGAGATGGTGCGCACATTCAACACTATCCACTCGTTTGTCGAGTCTACCCGTCCGCAGCCCGAACCCGAGGAAAAAAATCAAATAACCCCGATCAATACTCGCCTCACTCACTCTAAATAAACTCCGTATTTTATCGCAATGCAATTCGCTCACCCGCTATATCTGTTACTGATTCCCGCAGTGGTCGTGCCTCTCCTTGTGTGGTATCTGATGAAACAGCGCAACGCCCGTCCGTCACTTGCCATTTCCACAGTAGCTCCGTTCGCCCGGCTCGGCACTCCGGTCAAGGCTGCCATGCGTCACGTATGTTTCCTGCTCAGAATCCTTGCGATATGCTGCCTGATCACCATCATCGCACGTCCGCAGCTAAAAAACAGCTGGACCACCACACCTACCGAAGGCACCGATATAGTGCTCGCGCTCGATGTATCCACCAGTATGCTCATACGCGACTTCAAGCCCAACCGCTTCGATGCCTCCAGACAGATTGCCCAGGAGTTCATCTCCAACCGCACGGGCGACAACATCGGTCTCGTCATATTCGCCGGCGAGAGCCTCACCGGTATGCCCATGACGGTCGACCACGCCGCCCTCATGAATTACATATCTGGTCTGAGGATGGGCGCCCTGCCCGACGGCACAGCCATCGGAGACGGCATCGCCACCTCTCTCAACCGGCTCAAGGAAGGAAAGGCCAAAAGCCAGAGTATAATCCTGCTCACCGACGGCTCCAACAATACCGGCGTAGTGGCGCCTGTCACCGCCGCAGACATCGCCAAAGAGATGGGTGTGAGAATATACACCATCGGTGTCGGATCCAACACCACAGTGGATGTGCCCGTGCAGACACCTTTCGGCGTGCAGTATGAAAAGGTAAAAGCCGTGATCGATGACGACGCCCTGCAGCAGATCGCCGACCTCACCGGCGGCAAATACTTCAGAGCCACCAACAACAAGATGCTCAGCGATGTATTCTCCGAGATCGATCAACTTGAGAAGACCCGCATGGACATAAATCACTTCTCACACACCGAGGATGATTACATGCTGTTTGCATGGCTCACATTCATATTCGTGATGGCCGAACTCGTCATCAGATACACAGTGACCCGCTCCATCCCGTGATACAACGGCTGAATAACAAATACAGACAAAAGACAACTGACAATAATAATCATGTTTGACTTCGCATATCCGATCAACCTTGCCCTCCTAGGCTCGCTCATCATAATAGCACTGCTCTTCTGGTGGGCCCAGGCCTCAAAGAAATCTAAGCTGAGGAAATTCGGCAATCCGGCTTTGCTGGCCCGGCTCATGCCGGATGCTTCTGTCTACAAACCGCGCATCAAGATTGTGCTTGAGCTCATCGCTCTCGCTGCGATAGTGATTATACTGGCACGTCCGCGCTACGGCGATCGCCAGTCCAAGCAATCGAGGGTCAACGGCATAGAAGTCGTCATCGCGTTTGACCTCTCTAACTCGATGCTCGCATCATCCACCGACGACCCCGAGGGAGTCAACCGCCTTGACCGCGCCCGTCTGCTGTTGGAGAAACTGCTCGATCGCCTCAGCAATGACAAAGTAGGCCTCGTGATATTTGCCGGTGAAGCCAAGACACAGATGCCTCTCACTACCGACCACTACACCGCCAAGATGTATCTCAGCGAGCTCACACCCGCACTCCTGTCATATCAAGGCACATCAATCACCGATGCCATCAATCTGTCGGTCAACTCTTTCAGCGAAGACGACAAAACCGGAAAAGCCATCATACTCATCACCGATGCGGAAGACCACGAAGGTGATGCCGTGGAAGCCGCCAAAGCGGCCGTTGGCAAAGGCATACAGGTAGATGTAATCGGTGTGGGTACCGCTAAGGGCGCGGCCATTCCCCTGCCCGGCGGTGACCTGATGAAAGACAACGAGGGCAACACAGTGATCACCGCTTTTGACGAAGCCTCGGCCCAGAAAATCGCCAAAGCCGGAAAGGGTGTGTATGTCAACGGTGCCTCGTCAAAGGCCCTTGACAAACTCACCGAGTCACTCGACAACCTCGACAAAGGCGAATTCTCACGCACTGAATATTCCACCAGCGCCGAGCAATTCCCCACATTCGCATGGCTTGCCCTCGTGATGCTTGTGATCGATGTCTTTGTCCTCGACCGCAAGATCGGCTGGCTCAAAAATATTAATTTCTTCTCAAAATCCGATAAGGCTGCAAAAGCCAAATCAGACAGCACCGGCAACCCGACTCCATCTAAATGAATTACTATGCGTGTCCACAACATATTTCCCCTGACCATAATCGTGGTATTATTCACCCTCTGCGGATGTTCTGATGATTCCTCTAAGGATACACCCCGCATCACCACTAAGACAGAGCGAAACAGCATCAAAGACGGCAACCAGGCTTTCCGCGACGGTAATTTCCAGAAAGCCCTCGACCTTTACAATGATGCCCTGACCTCCGCTCCATCGTCCGAGGCCGCCCGTTTCAACAAGGCGGTAGCACAGGTAAAACTGAGCGGTGGCACCGACTCTCTGATGATCAGCCAGGCTACCGAGATATACAACAGCCTCGGCGAAACGGCAGCTGATGTATCCATCAAAGAAAAAGCCAACTATAACCTCGGCAACCTGGCCTTCTACGCCAACGATTTCGACCGTAGCATCGAATACTACAAGCGTGCCCTGCGTATCAACCCCAACAATATGAAGACCCGCGAGAATCTGCGGGTAGCCCAGCTCAAAAGAAAGCAGGATGATAAGCAAGACCAACAGCAGCAACAGCAGCAGGACCAGCAACAAGACGATCAGCAGCAACAACAGCAACCACAGCCGCAACAGCAGCAGCCCCAACCACAGCCTGACGCCAACGCCGACCAGATACTACAGTCGATGCAGAACCGCGAGAACCAGACACGCGAGCAGACAAAGAAAAAAGACACCAACGCACACCGCAGCTATTCAGATAAACCCTGGTAACCAACATGCACACTCTACGTTTCAACATATTGTCAATCATGCTGCTCATGGCCTTGAGCCTGACAGCACAGGTGAGAATCGAGGTGGCATCTAAAGTCAATGCCGGTTCCAAATTCCAACTATCACTCATATGCAACGAGGCTGACGCCTCCGCTCCGTCTCAAATCTCGATACCCAACTGCCGCCTGCTGTATCCGGCGGCTGTGACCACTCAGATTTCAGCCGTGCAATCAGGTGGGAAAATCCAGCGTAAGGAAGTAAAGAAACTCACCTACACATTCCTCGCCGAGAAAGAAGGCACAGTGGAGATCTCACCCATCGCCGTGACACTGTCGGGTGGAAAGACCGTGAAGACAGAGCCCCGCAAGCTTACGATCGTAGCATCAGACAACATGCTGTCAGGGTCCGACCGTACCTCTCCGTCTCACCCCGCGGACATCTACGACCGTCCGGAAGACATCTCGCCCGACTCCCATTTCTCGGCCAACGACATGTTTGTACGCATCATTCTCGACAAAAACACCGTATACGAGCAGCAGCCCGTGGTAGCTACCATCAAGCTTTACTCCCGGCTGTCGATGAACGCCAAATTCCAGCTGCTCAACCAGCCCACTTTCGAGGGATTCCTGTCTGAAGAACTTGATGTCTCCAATGCACGTGGTTCAGAGACAATAAATGGCAAGACCTACAACACATTCATCGTGAAGCGATGTGTGCTGTATCCTCAGAAATCAGGCCGGCTCAAAGTCACCTCAGGCACCTACGAGATCACCCTCGAAGACCTCGTGCCTTACAATATCGGACTATTCATACAGGATCACCGTCTGGTGACAAAGACCGTCAACACTCCCGACCAGTCGGCTACAGTCGAGGTGCTACCGTTGCCCCAGCCCCAGCCCGCAGGATTTGATGGAGCCGTGGGCACATTCTCGGCTACCGCATCACTCTCGTCTACCAATCTGCGCACCAACGACCCTGTCACATACACTGTAAAGATCACCGGCAAAGGCAACATCAAATATCTCAAGACCCCCAAGCTGGCACTCCCGGCCGGGTTTGATCAATACACCCCGAAGACAGACATAGACGCCTCATACACCGACGCGGATATGGCCGGCACCTACACCGCCACATACACCATCGTACCTCAGGAAGCAGGCACATTTGAGATACCACCTCTGCGGTTCGCATACTTCAACCCGCAGACCCGCCAGTACAATACCATAGACCTGCAGGGATATACGGTACACGTGGCCAAAGGAGACGCAGTGGCCGACAAGCCTGAAAAGACCAGGGAAATGACAGATATCCTCACCATCCACAGGTCAAAAGGCGATATCGTGACTGACAATCATTACGTATACCGGTCGGTATGGTATTGGATGCTTTATATCGCTGCCACGATAATCTTCATCTCGTTTGCATTCGCCTACCGGCGCCACCTGCGTCTCAGCGCCGATGTCAAGGGACGCCGTCTCGCACGGGCCATGAAGGAGGCCATGAAACGCTTCAAGACAGCACGCGCCATGATGGATACCCATAACTCCGACAGATTCTACACCGAGATCAACAAAGCCCTCACTGGCTATATAAGCGATAAGTTAGGCCTGCAGTCATCACAATTGCTCCGCGACAACATATCGGCCGAGCTCCAGGCCCGCGGTCTCGGTCAGGAAGCCGCCGACCGCGTGATAGACATCCTCGACCAATGCGAGATGGCAAGATTCACACCCTCACACTCTGATGCCGATATGTCCGCACTTTACGACAAGGTTGTGGAGGTCGTGCGCAGCATTGAAAACACAATCAAAAACAAGCAATGAAACGATTCATTACATATATTATATGTGTACTCACCGCCGTATGCGCCCTGCGGGCTGCTGACACGGCACAGATGGCCGATTCGGCTTACACAAGCGAAGACTACCGCACCGCCATCCGGCTCTATACTCGTACGATAGAAGATGACGGCCCCTCCGCCAGAATATATTACAACCTCGGCAACGCCTATTACCGTGTCTCCGAAATCTCGAAGGCCGTGCTTTGCTATCAGCGCGCACTCAACATCGACCCATCGTACACCGATGCCCGCACCAACCTCAGATTCGTGAAATCACACATAGCCGACCTGCCCGAAGACGACAGTTCGTTTCTCGGAAATCTGCACGAGAGCATCATCGCCGCCATGTCACCCAATGCATGGGCATGGACCGCTCTTCTGTGCTTTCTTATCCTGCTGGGATGTATAGGCATGTATCTGTTCACTGAAAACATACGCCTGCGCAAGACCGGATTCTTTGGCGGAATGGTGATGCTCGCCCTATCGGTATACACCACCGTGGTGGCCTGCGGCAGTGCCTCGGCATCCACACGTCACGATCAGGCTGTGGTATCACCTCCCTCGGCCATCTTGCGTACAGAGCCCGGATCGGCTGTCAACGACAAAAACCGGGTGATTTCGTTGCCCGAGGGCACAATACTCATCATCACCGACTCTATGACGATGCCAGGAGAAACCGCGGCCCCGAAATGGTACAACGTAAAAATCAACAATTCCACCAGCGCATGGGTCAATGCCGCTGATGTTGAGCGCATATGACCCGATTCTCCGCAGCCGTTATCATACCGGTCGGCTAAAAATTTTGACAATTTCAGTTCTTTTATTTGCATATTTTAAAAACATCTCTTAACTTTACGATGTCAACCGAGCCGGCAACGGCTATAGATGAATACTAATCATTCAAAAAAAATATTACAACCATGAGCAAGACAATCACCTTCAACGAGCTCCGTCATCTTAAAGACAGCCTGCCCGATGGATCAATGCACCGCATTGCCGACAAGCTTCACGTGACAGTACAGACAGTGCGCAACTACTTCGGCGGCACTAACTACGACTTCGGTAAAAACTGCGGTGTCCATATCGAGCAAGGTCCCGGCGGAGGTATTGTCGTTCTTGATGACTCTACTATTTACGACATGGCTGTAGAGATACTCAAGGAAACTGAAGCTGAAAAAGCTGACTGACACAATCGCTCTATCTCCTTCTCTCCTCCCTCATTCAGCCTTTAAGGAGTCACTGACACCTTAAAGGCTTACCTTTTATAATTAATACTGTAACATATGTCGAGCAGATTCATCACCGTCGCCATACACACCTACGAGAAAGCCGTGGCCCTCAGGGCGCTCCTTGAGAGAGAGGGCATACAGGTGGAATTCCGCAATGTCAATATCGAGCATCCAGTCGTCGCATCGGGT
This sequence comes from uncultured Bacteroides sp., assembly GCA_964495725.1. Classification (GTDB taxonomy): domain Bacteria; phylum Bacteroidota; class Bacteroidia; order Bacteroidales; family Muribaculaceae; genus CAG-873. The sequence continues at coordinate 20,030 of CAZBWZ010000023.1, read as the reverse complement.
GTGAGAGTAAGAATCAACGAGACCGACCTCCCGCTGGCGCTGCGTATCATCGAAAACCGCGAGATATTCACCGATACACTCGTGAATCCCGGACAGACCGACACATCAAAACCGATCCTCGTACCCGTCGACTACAGCGACATGTCTTTTGCGGCCGCCCTGTGTGCGTTCACTCTGGCAGCCCGCCACAATACACAGATCACACTGCTCCACGCTTATATCGACCCCTACGTCGCCGGCAGTATGCAGCTCACCGACAGTCTAAACTACGAGATCGCAGACATATCCGCCCGAGAGCAGATCGACCGCACGGCCCGTACACAGATGCGCCATTTCGCAGACAGGCTCAAAAACAGTATCAAGAACGGCGAGATACCGCCCGTCAAGTTTACCACTTCAGTCGTGGAGGGCGTCCCCGAAGACGCCATTGCCGACAATGTGCGCACCACCTCACCCTTCATGATCGTGATGTCGACACGCGGACCACGTCGCAAAGAAATCGAAATGATAGGCAGCGTTACGGCCGAGGTGCTCGACAAATGCCGGATACCCGTACTCGCCCTTCCTGAAAATGATTCGGCTGATAACACTGTAGTCTGGAAAACATTCAGCAAGATTCTGTATTTCGCCAACCTCGATCAGCAAGACATCCTGGCTCTTGATTCACTGTACAGGATATACCGCGACACCGGTGCGGAAGTCACCATCGTACACATTCCCGGCAAAAAGAAGGACACCGATTCCGTCAGCCGCGCCATCAAGGCCATCAGGGATTACAGCGCCCAAAACTTTACAGGATACACATTCACCACCGAGATCCTGACAGGCAACAACGTAACCGACGACATCAAGGCTCTTGAGAATGAAAAGCGATTCGACCTGCTTGTAGTCCCTAACAAAAAGAAGAACATCTTCTCACGCCTATTCAGCCCCACCCTCGCCCACCGTGTGCTCTTTGCATCCGACATCCCCATGCTCGTAATACCTGTATAGACGTCCCATGCCACAACCGCCCACACAGTGACGACCTCAGAGCGTCTCAGACGCGATACTGTGTAATCCCGGATACAATGATTCTACGGCATACCATATTTAGAATCATTATAAATAATCAAAAAAAATCAAAATTTTTATAACTCATTATTTTCTAAGCGATTTTTTATCTTATGCTAAAAGACGCAATGATATACCGCCACTCCATTACAGAATACAAATTATTAATATTCATCACATTACATTCAGATCAAACGAGCCAATCCAAATAAAATTACGGAAAAGTTCATAACAAACTGATAAGCAATACACTTACAACAGCTCTCAAAAATCCAAATCTGAAAAAGAATTTTTTTTGAAAAATTTTTATTGTAATTTTGTATCGTCAATCAAAAGCGACATACTAATTCCATAAATGAGGAAAACACAGCCTCTCCTTCTGTAAACAAAAAAATGCCAGAGAACGAACATACACAATTATGGGGAAAATGCCTTGATCTGATCAGGGACAACATACCCGCCGAGCAGTTCAACGCTTGGTTCAAGGATATCACTTCGTTGAAATACGAAAATGATACCCTCGTGTTGCTCGTGCCCTCGGCATTCTTTGCAGAACAACTTGAGCAACGCTTCATCAGCATCCTGGCAGCCGTGCTGCGTCGCGTCTACGGCCCCAAAGTAAAACTATTCTACCAATACCTGCAGGTACAGAATCAGCCCGAGACCAAGGTCAACCAGCTCAGCGACAATCCCAGCCCGCAGATCGTAGAGCAGCGTACCCACGCCCAGGCCGCCAATCCGTTTACAGCCGCCCCCACAGGCGACATCGACTCGCAGCTCAACCCCAGATACTCGTTCCGCAACTATTGCGGCGGTGAGAGCAACAAGGTGGTGAGGTCGATAGCCGAGGCTATCGCCAACGACCCCTCTAACCGCACATTCAACCCCCTGTTTATTTTCGGACCCGTAGGCGTGGGCAAGACCCACCTCATGCAGGCGATCGGTATAGGCATCAAGGAGAAAAACCCGCGTCAGCGTGTGCTCTATGTCACCGCTCGCCTCTTTGAGAGCCAGTACACCACCGCCGTGGCCAAGAAAATGACCAACAGCTTCTACAGATTCTACCAGAGCATCGACACCCTACTGATCGATGACATCCAGGATCTGCACAACAAACCCGGCACACAGAATATATTCTACCATATTTTCAATCACCTACATCAAAACAACAAACAGATCATAATGTCGTCAGACCGCGCGCCCGTCGACATGGAGGGATTTGAAGATCGTCTTCTCTCACGTTTCAAATGGGGAATGACCGCCGAGCTACAGAGCCCCGATATAGAGCTGCGCCGCGACGTGCTCACACAAAAGGCCCAGCAAGACGGCCTTGAGCTCAGCAAAGAGGTGCTCGACTACATCTCCACCACCGTCACCACCAGCATACGCGACCTTGAGGGAATAATGGTGTCGCTCGTAGCCCACTCCACGCTGCTCAACTGTCCGATCACCCTCGACCTCGCGAAATCCGTCATCTCCAAGACCGTCAAGGTAGTCGCACGCCCCATCAACTTCGACCTCATAGCGCAGGAAGTAAGCTCATACTACAACATCGAGCCCAAGACCCTCTTCTCCAAGACACGCAAGCGCGAAGTCAGCGATGCCCGCCAGATACTCATGTATCTCGCCAAATCCGTTGGCAAGATTCCCATTGTCGAGATCGGCAAACTGCTCACGCGCACACACGCCACCGTCAACTACGCCTGCAACATCATCGAAGAGCGCCGTCAGTCAGACCAGCAGCTGCAATACGACATCAGCCATATCCAGGCTGCCGTGCTCGGACAATAATCAATACACACCCATTATCAGGAAACGACAGTTGCAAAATACTATCGTTTTAGTTATCTTTGCATCCGGTAAGCCCAGCTCGCGTCAGCAGAGCTCGCCGGAGCCGGATCATCACATCCCGCCCGATCAGATTCATGACTTAACCCTTAACTACTACCACCATGGTCAATAGATTCATCCTTAACGAGACATCGTATTTCGGACCCGGCGCACGCAAGATGCTGCCCGAGGCTATCGCACGCACAGGCAAGAAAAAAGCTCTCGTAGTCACCGACCCCGGACTCATCAAATTCGGCGTAGCCAAGATGGTCACCGACGTGCTCGACGACAACAACCTCCCCTACGAAATCTTCAGTGACGTCAAGCCCAACCCCACCGTCAGCAACGTCAATGCCGGCATCGAGGCATTCCGCAAAGCCGGAGCCGACTATATCATCGCTATCGGCGGCGGATCATCGATCGACACCGCCAAAGGCATCGGTATCGTCATCAACAACCCCGAGTTCGCCGACATCGTATCACTCGAAGGCTGCGCTCCCACCAAACACCGCAGCGTGCCCATCATCGCACTGCCCACCACAGCAGGCACAGCCGCCGAGACCACAATCAACTATGTAATCATCGACGAAGACAAGCAGAAAAAGATGGTGTGCGTAGATCCCAACGACATTCCCGCCGTAGCCATCATTGACGCCGAGCTCATGTACAGCCTGCCACCCAGCCTCACCGCTGCCACAGGTATGGACGCCCTCACCCACGCCATCGAAGGCTACATCACCAAAGGCGCATGGGAGATGTCAGACATGTTTGAGATCGAAGCCGTGAGGATGATCGCACACTACCTGCCCGTAGCAGTGGAGCACCCCAAAGACGCCGACGCACGCAACGGCATGGCCGTGGCCCAGTATATCGCCGGCATGGCATTCAGCAACGTAGGCCTCGGACTCGTACACGGCATGGCCCATCCCCTGGGATCACTCTTCGACGTACCCCACGGCGTGGCCAACGCCCTTCTCCTGCCCACCGTGATGAGATACAACAAAGAGAAATGCCTTGACAAATACCCCGCCATCGCACGTGCCATGGGCGTAGACACCAAAGGCATGACAGCCGAAGAGGCCTCTGACTCAGCATGCGACGCAGTGCAGGCCCTGGCCCTCAAGGTTGGCATTCCCCAGCATCTCACCGACCTCGGCATCACCGAAAGCGACATCCCCCGTCTGGCACAGCAGGCACTCGAAGACGTATGCACGCCCGGCAACCCGCGTGACGTAGACCTCGCCACCATCGAGCAGCTCTACCGCTCCGTCCTCTGATCCCACACAACGCTGACATCATCTCCGAATCGGATCCACACTTATGCCCCAGGGTAGACTGCCGACATCAGCAGCCTACCCTGGGCCACTCACAACCGCCGCGCGCCCTTGCACAACCCGCCCCATGTAGGGACGTGCCTTTGGCACGTAAAATAGTGAAATAGTGAATCCTACGAACCTGAAAAAAAGCACAAACCTGAAACACAATGGTACAATACCGTAAGACCCTTCGCGCAAACTTCCTCAGTTATGACGTAGGAGACTATTTCGTCACAATCTGCACAAAAGACAAGATGCACTATTTCGGGGAAATCCTCAGAGATGGGATAGACCTGAGCAAAGTTGGACTATACGCAGATAAAATGTTAGGGGCAGCTCAAACATATTGCGACTACATTACAGTCCCTGGAAAAGCCAGAAAGGAATGACCCCTTGTAGCAAAGCAGATTGCCCCCTTTGTCCAAAATATGGTTGACCCTTGAGTGTCAGAGAAAAATTGACCCCGGTTGGCATAGGTGCCTTCCGGGGATTTTTCGTATCTTTGTAGTGGACAAACAACGAGAGAAAGGGACTCGTCCATAACCTAACCACCTTAACAACGGGTGTTATATTCTTATACAGGTCTCAGGACGGGAAAGGCAGAGGGTCCTAATATGAAAACGGGTCTTACCCTTCCTGCAAAATGGTTAACCCTTTGCTTTCCTTTCTTTCATTACTTATTTTTCACTGCAAATTTATCGATTCTATTTCTATTTCGGTTTGCTACTGCAAATTTAAGGTTCTGCAAAGATAACAATAATCCCTCAATGAGGGATTACTAAGATACTCAATCTCATTCCTGCCTCTGGGCACTCCCGATTATCCCTACCACATTGCATTCTGCATTTGATTCTGCCCCCACGCGGTATGATGAAATGTGAAACAGCTCCGCGTTCTATTGTCCAGAAGACTTTAATCTGTTTCATGGCTTTGCGCCCTCGACTCGTAGAGTTCATTTCTAATGTGATTAATTATAGACTAATTACTGAAATATAATAACAGTAATGTCGCAACTGAACATTCATGCGGGCCGGGCGGTTTTATTAATAGAACAGTGATTGCTGAGGGGGCCATTCTAGAGAAAGGGCGCCGAGGCAATACCAAAATATTTTTATTATGTCAAAATCGTTTTTAAAAGGTGTGTTATCCACACTTTTAATTTTTTTAGGTTCGTTTTTTATGAAAGCACAGACATCGTATATCTTCCTCGCACCGGGTGTCGAGGAAGTGGAGGCCACGGCGACAATTGACGCTCTCCGCCGCGCAGATATTCCCGTGACAGTAGTGGCGGTATCAGATAATCTTCAGGTTAAGGGGGCTACCGGTCAGACTCTCGTGGCCGATGCCCTGATCTCTGATGTCAATACGGCTGATGCCGACTGGCTGATTATCCCGGGCGGCGATCCCGGCGCACAGAATCTGTTTGCCAACAGTGATTTGAGAGACAAGATAGTGGCCCACTACAATAACAACGGCCGTATCGCATCGATCTGCGCCGGTCCGGCTGTGGTATTGGCTCCTCTCGGAGTACTCAAGAGCAAGAAGGCAACTTGCTATCCAGGTCTCGGTGACGCCATCAATTCCAACGGCGGTGAATATGTCAAGCAGACGGTGGTTGCCGACCAAAACCTGATCACGTCGGAGGGCCCTGGCACCACCCTACCCTTCGCCATCGAGATCATCCGTGAGACCAAGGGCGATAAGGTCGCCGAGTCCGTAGCCTCGGGTATGCTCGTGAATTATTGATTATCCAGATAAGAAATCACGATGATGTCCTCAGCAGAAATACCTCGGGTGATTCTGTTGAGGACATCTCATAACATGAGACACAGATGATAACTCTGATTGCTGAATCAAAGACAATGCAGGAGATGGAGCAGGAGATTTCCCCTCAGCTCTATGAGGCGAATGTGCCGGTGGGTGAAGCTACGGCCGATGAGGTGATGCGATATGTGGCTAAATTGTCGGTAGACGATATTGCTGCCGCTATCAAGATAAGTCCGACACTCGCGGCAAAAATTACCCGTATGACCTACGAATTCCCCAATAAACACACCGGTCTCCGTGCCATAGAAGCATACGCGGGTGTGGTATTCAAAGCTCTATCCTACGATACACTTACCGCTGAATATAAAATCAAGCTCAACGAGAAGGTAAGGTTGATATCCTCGCTCTACGGCTGGCTGCGCCCGGTTGATATAATCAAACCATATCGGTTTGATTTCACCACCCGGCTGGCTCCCGGTGACCGCACTTTCTCGGAATACTGGCGCAAGGACGTCACTACACAGCTTGTGAAACATCTACAGTACACCGGCGAATCTGTCATACTCAATCTCCTGCCTGCCGATGCTGCGAAATGTATCGACTGGAAACTCGTGAAACGATTCGCGAAGGTCTGGAAAGTTGACTTCAAGGAGCTGAAGGATGGAGGCGAATTTAAAACGCCTCATGCCGGTAAACTCAAAGAGATGCGCGGTGCCCTACTCCGCACCATCATCACCACCGGCATCGACTGTCCCGCCGAGCTTCTCACCCTCGAAACAGACTCCTTCATGCCCCTGGGCACTCGCGACTATCCCGATCACATCGTCTTCGCCATCTGATCCTACCCAATGCTTTTGCATGGCCCATCGTCAATACACCCCGCAAAATTCTCCCTGATATTTTTTTCAAAATTTGGTCTGAAAATTTGGTTTATAATATAAACCTTATTATCTTTGCATCGTGAATCAGGGCGGAGTCGCGCGACCGCTCTATTTTTTGAGAAAAATGGTTTATAAAATAAACCGAATGTCGAATCCAAAAATTCTGAGTCATGAAAGAAAGAAAATTATCAGAGAAAGAGAGTCTTGAAGTCATCACTTCAATGATTGCCCGTACAAAACAGCGTTATCTGGGCAGCGGCAACATCCTGCTGATGTGGGGCTACCTGGTGGTGATTACAGCGATTGCCGTGTGGTCTCTTATCGCCATCACCGGCCAGTATGTATGGAACTGGCTATGGTTTGCCATTCCCGTCATCGGCTTCCCGGCAACGGCGATAATGGCACACAAGCAACAACGCGTGAGAGGAGCCGTCACATATTCTGACAGAATTACATCGCGTCTGTGGACAATATTCGGCCTCTCGGAGATTTTGCTTACCCTGATATGTCTTGGTTTTGCAATTCTCGCTGACATCAACTGCTGGGGGGCCATGCTCGTATATTCACTCCTTCTCGCTCCCGGTGCCGAGATTGCCCAAGGGCTGGTCGTCAAGGAGAAGTGCCTTGTGTATGGTGGCATGGTAGGTCTGGCCGTAGGATTGATAGCGTTGTGCTGCACCGTCGGCGACATACCTCTTGGTGCCAACTGGTTTATGCCCCTGTTCATCATGGCATGGGTAGCGATGATGATCGTGACAGGTCATATACTGAATCTTAAGGCAAAGAAGGGATGAAAGAACTGAATCCGCTATTACACTCGCAACTCCGGCTTGCCATAATGTCCATTCTCATGAATGTGGAGGAAGCAGATTTCGTTTACCTCAAAGAGAAGACCGAGTCTACGGCCGGAAACCTGAGCGTGCAGATTGACAAGCTATCCTCAGCCGGATATATATCGGTGGAGAAAGGAATGTCAGGCAAGCGTCCGAGGACATCCTGCTCAGTCACCCTCGAAGGCCGGAAGGCCTTCGAGGAGTATGTCGAGACCCTGAAGACATTCCTCAACCTGTAAGTTATGAGACACTGTATCAAGATTCAACATTTGTAGGGACATGCCTTTGGCGAGAGCACTGAAAAAGTCAGGTGTTTCGGCGGGTGCTGGAAGATTCCGGTGGTTTCTTCCTTGTCGTACGTTCGATATGCGGCACCCGGTTTTTCGATCGGAAAAACCGGGTGCCGATTTTTTAGTCGCTCAGATCGCTTTATTTTAGGCCGGAGGGGCTAAACTGGGCCACTTTTTTTCAGATATGGGGCTTCCCCCTTGATTTTCTCATTTTTTGGCATAGATGAGCTTTAGATTGGACACGAAGAGTGTGACGGCAGCTTGCAGCTCCATCATTTCTATTCCTTTAAATTTGGCTCGGCCATATCCCAAGCCATTCTTTATATGAGCGTTCTTGGCTTCGATCTTATAACGTTGCCGTCGCCGTTGCTTGAAGTCGTCGGTCTGGTGTCGCTTTAGGAGATCTTTTTGTTCGTCGGTCAGCTGAGAGACAGAGAAGGTTTTGGTTTTTCCTTTTTTAAGGCAGCTTTCTTTGAGGGGGCAGACGGCGCATTTGTGGGGGTCGAAAGCGTAGATTGTAGCACGGCGGTTATTGTCATTCTTGTAGATTACGGTTCGTTTGGATATTGCAAGATGCCCGTTGAGGCAGATAAACATATCAGCATCTTTATTAAAAGTGAAGCCATCCCGACCGTCAATGCCTGAGCCTAAATTGGGATGGGGTGGAGAGATTACCTCAAACTTATACTTGGTCCCGAGCTCAAGGATAGGTTGGCCTGAATAGGCTGTGTCGCCGAGGAGCTCGTCAATAACAGTATCTTCTTTCCTGACAATGTCCTCGATTAATTCCTTGGCCGGGAGAGCGTCTCCGACTTCACCTGATGTGACTTCGGCTCCGATGACAAGGCGAGAGTCTTCATCCATGGTGATTTGAGTTTTATAGCCAAAAAACTCGGTGTCGGCGCTCTTGTGTCCTACCCGGGCATCGGGATCATACAGACTGCCGTTATAATGGTCGGCAATATCGGTGAGCAACTCTTTAAAACGGTTGAATATTCTACGCACTGCCACTACATTGAGTAAATGCGGCACCTTATCTTCGACGTATCTTACCAGCCGAAAACCATAAGCTGTCTCACCAATGAGGTCTTTCAGACCTATCCGGTGGTCTTTCTCCAGCTTACCTTCCAATGCCTCGTCGCATCGGTAGAGCTGCGCACGCAACTTCCTGGAATACTCCTTTAAAGCCGGCACAGGCAGAGACAGACGGTTGCTGCTGACCGTATGCCCCCCGTCGATTATCACCTTGAGATGCATCTTTCCGTCCTCCTTCCGTCGGATTATCCCTTTCTGCTCAGCCAGATCCAATGTATTTGACAGAAGTAAATCCATCAGGGCCTTATCCTTCAGACGCTGACGGCGGAAATAACACAATGTCGTCGGATCAGCCGGCATCTCCTCCGGAGCCATATCCAGGTAATACTTATAGAGCATATTGACCTTAATCTCCTCCATCAAATCCACGTCCGAAAGGTCAGAGATAACCTTTAGGATAAGGCATTTAAACATATAGATCGGATCAATAGCCGTTCGGTCCATCGAAGGGCTGTACTTATCGTCCAGCTCATCAAAGATAAAACTATAGTCAATCTCATCGTGGAGCTTCCGGAGGAAATGATCCTTCGGAATCAGGATGTCATAGAGCTCCAGATGCGGACTCAGCGTGAGTTGTTTTTGCAATGCTAACATATGCAAATATACAAATAATCACCGAGATACACAAATTTTTAGATTGGGAACCGACGATAATCAGCTAAAAAAAATCACAGTGGAAGGTCTCATACTCCACACTGCATCATGGAGCCACATTTAAGTGAGAAATCGCGAGACGCCATGCGCCAAGAAGCCAAACACCTGGCCATGCCGACTTTTTCAGTGCTCTCGCCAAAGGCATGTAAAAAGAGCACAGTGTATCATTGTGCTACATCGCAAAGCGATGTCCCTACATTTCGTTGAATTTCCAAACCAATCATTTATTAGGGTGATTTGGCTTCGTAATTTCACATCTGTGCCAATGTCATATACACATTACAGGTTTAGAATATAGTCGGCTGATAATCCGGTGATATTGGAGATGTACTCAATATCGCTTCCGCAATCCTTCATTTTGCGTGCCATTTCCTCCAATGCATTCATACGACCTTTCTCCATGCCTTTCTCCATGCCTTCTTCAAAGCGGTAATCAAGGCCGGCTTGATATGAACGCAGTCTCGAAAGCGACTGACTATAGAGCACGGCATCTTCAGCGCACATATTTCCACTTGCGGCAGCATCGAAAAATTCACTAAATTCCCCTTGGGTATAAGGTTTTGAGTTCTTATCCATCATATCCATGTTTTTAATGAGATATAGCACTTTCTGAAGCTCGGTCTCGCAGTCATCCCACTGCTCAGGCACTTGCTTCAATGAATAAAACAACATCCTCAGCTTTTTTGTCAGCGACTCACCGGTGTTTTTTTCCCGCAACTCGAACTCCTGCACAAGACGGCGCGTGAGATGTGGAAAATCAAAGTCGGTGACAGCGATAAGGATTACAGGATCCATATCATAGTTCCAGCCTGACACTCCCTGCTCGGCAACCATCTTCGATGCATAGTAGGCCATGCGATCCTCAAAGGGCGGCTCATATACATTCTGCATCTCAAGTATGATGTGGTGAGTCACCTCCTCATCTGTCTTGCTGACATATCGCGGTTTGAAAGAGGATTCTTCCTGCGGTGTTTTCATGGTAAAGTACACGTCATATACGATACGCTTGCCATCGGCATCATTGGAGAGTACCTCTTTGTCGTGGTATTCCACCTTATGAGGCTCCACCCTCTGGATATTGATTTCATCGCCGAGGGCGGCATTAAGAAAGCGGATCAGGGCAGGTTTGAATTCCTCGGTGCCGAAAGTGCGCTTAAACCCGTAGTCTGACTGCAGGTTGATAAAGGGCGTAGGGATATTATTAGTTGATTTCTTAGCCATTTGTCAGGATGTCAACTTATCGTTAGGTGTCAACTTGATTGCAAAAATAACATAATCCTGTCACTTAAACAAAAAAATCTGTGTGCCATCTGCCCCAATCCCCACGCCTCGACAGAGCCAACACATCTGCCTTCGTCACCATCCCGAGCTAAGCCCCGAGCCCCCTAAAGGGGGAGCATGTGCTCGTTTTTGACCTCGCCGAGCACAAACGAGCTGTTGAGCGAACCGATGCAGTCGATCTCTCCGAGAATACGCAACAGAAACTGCTGATATGATTTCATGTCACGCGTGTAGATTTTCAGAAGAAAATCATAATCGCCCGAAATGTTATAACATTCGGCTATTTCCGGCAGCCCCCTAACTGCCTCCATGATACGCATGGCATTCTCGTAGGAATGTTGCTTCATCTTAAGGTAACAAAATGCCACGAATCCGCAATCAAGCATATCGGGATCGAGCACAGCCACATATTTACGGATATATCCCTCTCTTTCAAGCCTCTTCACACGCTCAAACGTAGGGGTCTGGGATAAGTGGATGGCTGACGCGAGCTCCTTATTCGTCAGACGCCCGTTCTTCTGGAGCTCCTCGAGAATGGCGATATCCGTTTTGTCAAGTTTGCTACTCATGATTCAATTTTTCAGACAAGCAGATAATTATTCTGTGATTTGCTGCGATAAAAGCAATCCTTACAATTTATTTCTAAACACTATCACAAAATTAGGTTTTTTTTCCAAATTATCACATATCATTGGAAAATATTATTGCATATGGTAATTTTGCATCGTAAAATCAAAATCAAAATAAACAACAAAACATATAAACATGGCTAAAAAGAATTTACACTTTGAGACTCTCCAGCTACACGTAGGTCAGGAAAATCCGGATCCGGCAACCGATGCACGCGCGGTGCCCATCTATCAGACCACATCTTACGTATTCCGCGACTCGCAACATGCCGCCGACCGCTTTGCATTGCGCGATGCCGGCAATATCTACGGGCGCCTCACCAACTCCACCCAGGCCGTGCTCGAAGAGCGCGTGTCAGCCCTCGAAGGCGGTGTGGCCGGTCTGGCCGTGGCCAGCGGAGCCGCCGCCATCACATACGCCCTGCAGAACATAGCAGTCAACGGCGACCATATCGTGGCCGCCGACAATCTCTACGGCGGATCCACCAACCTCATCAGCCATACCCTCTCCACCCAGGGTGTCAGTAGCACGTTTGTCGACGTGAGTGACTTCGATGCCGTGGAAAAAGCCATCCGGCCCAATACCAAACTCCTCTTCGTCGAGACATTCGGCAACCCCAACTGCGATGTCACCGACCTTAAAGCATTGGCAGAGATCGCACACCGCCACAATATCCCGCTGATCGTGGACAACACCTTCGGCACTCCATTCCTCGCCCGCCCGATAGAACAAGGCGCGGACATCGTGGTACATTCGGCCACAAAATTTCTCGGCGGCCACGGCACATCGCTTGGCGGAATAATTGTAGACGGCGGTACATTCCCGTGGAGCAAATATCCTGATAAATTCCCCACATTGGCTAAACCGGATCCAAGCTATCACGGAGCCGTATTCACGGAGGTAGCCGGTGATGCCGCCTTCGTGACACGTATCCGCGCCGTCATTCTCCGCGACACCGGCGCTGCCATCTCTCCATTCAATGCCTTCATACTCCTGCAAGGTGTCGAGACCCTCTCTCTCAGGGTAGAGCGTCACGTGGCTAACGCACTCAAAGTAGTGGAATTCCTCGCCAATCATCCCAAGGTATCAAAGGTGAACCATCCCTCGCTCCCCGACCACAAGGATCATGAGCTCTACAACAAGCTGTATCCCGACGGAGCCGGATCGATCTTCACCTTCGAGATCAAGGGTGACGAGAAAGACGCATGGAAATTTATCGACTCATTGCAGATATTCTCCCTCCTCGCCAATGTGGCTGATGTGAAATCACTGGTTATCCACCCATACACCACCACCCACTCTCAGCTCGAACCCGAAGAACTTGACCGTCAGCGAATCACCCCCACCACTATACGTCTGAGCATCGGCACCGAGCACATCGACGACATCATCGATGACCTATCTCAAGCCCTCGACAAGGTGTGATTCATCCACGAAATAATAATTACGGGAGCGCTATGGACATCAGCCCTACAGCGCTCCCGCTTAATCTAAACCGATGTCAGATTTATGACAGCATGCCCCCACCACAGTATATAGCAGTGAACGCCTTGTCGAGACGCGGTATGGGATCGGAATAATGATTGCCGGGTACACTCTCAAACATCGCACTGATTCCGGCTGCCCTCAGCAGGGATATGATCTCCTGAGTGTTTTCGCCCACTACATCAAATGCCTTTACCTTTGAGTGAGACTCCTTTTCGCCGAGCAGAAAGTAAGATTTCCCGCTCTTATGCGGTATGGTACGGCTCTTCATCCAATCGATGAATCCCTCATACCAGAATGACCCGGAAAGCGACGCGATATTCTCAAATGTGTCACACACCATCCACTGCCACAACGCGAACAGTCCTGACATGGACACACCGAATAATGTTCGCTCGGGAGCTGCACCCAACCCAAGGGCTGATTCCACCTCCGGAATCACCTGCCACTGCAAGAGCTTGAGAAAATCAGGCGACTCTCCCTTGAAATCCGGGCTGCCGGCCGGCAAGCCTGTTGCAGGCCACGGACTGAACACACTCTCCCAGTCCATCCCCGTGATCACGACTATTGTAGCATCATATTTCTCACTCGCTGATTCAATCCAACCAGAGTGTACATCCATAGGATAGAGGATATATGCCACTCTATTGTTTCCAGCCGCTCTGCAGCACTGACACTTCAGACCGGATATATCAAATTTCTGTATCATAACTCTTTATATTTCATCATGTCTGGCATCTCACTAAAGCCTAATGAGGAATACACCGGCTTGCCGTCATCGGTGGTTTCGAGATATATCTTCCCGCACCCTCTGCCGGAGGATACTTCGATCAGATGCGAGACTATCCTGTGGGCTATACCATGATTTCTATATGCAGACCGCACGTAAATATTCATCAGATACGCACACCGTCCCGACGGATTGTCGGGCGACGGCAGCTCATCAGTAAAGCATACGGAGCCGCATCCACATTCCTCGCCGTCACATACCGACACCACAGCATAATGTGACCCGTCGGCGATATGCCTAATGTAATACCCGCGATTAGCCTCAAGCAACTGCTCACCGGCCTTCTCTCCGAATACATGCTCTATCACCTCGGCGCGCCAGCTCATCAGCGTAGGCGTATCCTTTATTTCCTTAAGCGATATCATCAGGTGCTTATTTATAATTACCTTCCTTGAGCACCTTGGGCAGCGATTTCATATCGATCTTGCCTCGGTGGGTAAGAGGCAGTTCGTTGACCTCGACAAAAAATTCCGGCACCATGAAATCCGTAAGCTTCGACCGTAGATATTCACGCACATCATGCAGCGAGAATCCCTTGCGTGGTATGATGTAAGCCACGAGATAGTGCAGTCCGCCTTCGTCGAGAAATGCACGGACGATACCGCGCTCCACCTCAGGATATTCGTTGAGCACGTTTTCCACCTCCTCGGGTTCCACTCGCTTGCCAAGTATCATCACCTGCTCGTCGCGGCGGTGCAGGAATGCCAGGTTGCCGTCGGGGAGCACATAGCCCATATCGCCGCTGCGGTAGAAGCGGGTGCCGTCGGGCATGATGACAAAGTTAGCCTGCTCGGGCGGATTTCCGAGATAACCCTGGTTCACACCCTCGCCGAAGATACATATCTCGCCTACCTCTCCGTCGGGCACCTCTTCGAGATTCTTGTCAAGGATCTTCACCTCCACACCCTTGATGGCCATTCCTATTGAGAAAGTACCGTCTTCAAGAGGCTCGGCATTATCCACACGGAAATAATTGGAGCATACGCAGGTCTCCGACGGCCCGTAGGTATTGTAGATCCTTATGCCGCGATCGCGGAGGTTGGTGATATAGCTCGCGCGGATCACATCGCCGCCGCTGATAATGAGATTGACCGATTGCGGCAACAACTCAGGTTTCTTGTTCAGGTCAGCGATAAGATAAGGGAATCCGTCGATGATTGTCACGCCATGACGTGAGCAGAAGTCCATCAATCCGCTCAGAGGCCCGTTATGCACCTCGATGGTCGGGATAGCCAAAGTGGCGCCATTGAGCAGGGTCGTGAACACCTCCTCGACAAAGATATCGAATGAGCATACCGAATACTGCAGCATCACATCACCGGGGCCGGTGTGCATCTCCGCCTCGAAGGCCCTGCAATAATTCACCACCGAGTGGTTCTGCTGTATCACACCCTTAGGCTTGCCCGTAGTGCCGGACGTATATAGAATGTAAGCGATACCGTCGGGAGTAGACCGGTCGTCGAAAACATTTGACACAGGAATAAGACCCTCGCAATATTCATCGGTTATCACCAGCTTCACTCCGGCGGTCTTCATCATATAGTCAATCCTGTCCTTCGGCAGGAAAGGCTCGGCGGGCACGTAGGCCGCCCCGCTTTTCAGCACGGCCAGCATGGCAGCTATCTGTTCCGCACCATGATGCATCACTATACCGATAAAAGCTTTTTTCTCGTCATAAAATCCCGCGAGGATTGAATCGACCATAGCATCAAGCTGCGAATAAGTGATCATGCGGTCATCTTCTACTATTGCCGGATTCTCCGGGTATTGTGTAGCCATCTCCTTAAAGCGGCTGTAAATTGTGTTTTTACTCATTATATTTGTTTTTATTAAATGTCTCACCTAATATAATGATATTCCACCTCATCTTGTTCACATTCATACCACAAACCTCGGTTTTTGCGCGTTTCTTTTCGTTTTCGCATGTGACAATAGGCATTATCTTGGGAAAGGAAAGAATTCCAAAGGCAGATCTCTCAGGCTCTGAAGAGCCACGCGTGATAGGGGCAGATAAATCGCAGATTTTTTGATTCCGTCCAATTATTACGTCTAAAACGTTGACAATCAGCGAAGGGTCGCGGCATGCCGCGGCCTCCCCTCGCAGGTATATCACCCAATGAGGACGCGGATGTGATTAATCACGTCTCTACCGGTGGACGATTTACCATTCATTATTGCATTTTCCACGAGGCCGTGGCCTCGGTTTCTGTGTGTTTCTCTCCTTTTTAGCGTGTGATATACTCACCATTTAAGCACCGTTAGAAATCATGCGTACACTCTGCTACTATCCGATGTGAAGCCTATAGTAACCAGTGTGTAAACATAAAAAGAGCTAAGTTATTAAACTTAGCTCTTTTTGTGTTGCCTTGGAAGGATTCGAACCCTCACAGGCGGAACCAGAATCCGACGTGCTACCATTACACCACAAGGCAATTTCTAATCATTTACCGGGGCTCTCCCCGTTTTTGACGTTGCAAAATTACACACTATTTTTTAATTGACCAAATTTTTTCACTACTTTTTTCTATAATTTTTCACGTTTCTCTCATAACAATTTAATATTAAGCACAATAATTTATTCAATAATTTCCAGATAAAAAATCAACAGTCGTCAACATCTGTGATTCTTGCGATAAATTTTGTGATGACAGCGTTATTTCTTACCTTTGTATATAGTTATTGCTATTAAATATAGTTATTGCTATCTGAAATTATGGACTTATCATCACTACCCTCTGACCCCGCGATGCTAATGAGCTATCTCAACACCAAGCTACGCGATGAATATAAGTCGCTCGACGCATTGTGCGACGACATGCATATCGACCGACAGGCTCTCGTAGAGAAAATGTCGCAGGCCGGATTTGAATATTCACCGGAATACAACCGATTCTGGTAATGGAAGATTATCTTGCCAAACTCAACACCCAGCAGCGCGCTGCCGTAGAATACTGTGACGGGCCCCAACTGGTAATCGCCGGTGCCGGATCCGGCAAGACACGCGTACTCACATATAAGATAGTACACCTGCTGGCCCACGGCTACGAGCCTCACCGTATCCTCGCTCTCACATTCACCAACAAAGCCGCACGTGAGATGCGCGAGCGTATCGAGCAACTTGTCGGGGCCAAGATCGCCTCAAAACTATGGATGGGTACATTTCACTCGATATTCGGGCGCATCCTGCGCTACAATGCCAAGCTTATCGGTTTTCGCAGTGACTTCACCATATATGATACAGCCGATACCAAATCGCTCATCAAGACCATCATCAAGAATATGGATCTTGACGACAAGGTATACAAGGTATCGACCGTAATGAACATCATATCCAACGCCAAGAATGCCCTGGTGGGCCCCGATGCCTACGCAGCCGACCCGGATATACGCGCAGCCGACCGCAGGGCACGCCGCGACCGTATACACGAGATATACAGCGCGTACATGAACCGTTGCCACGTGGCCGGAGCCATGGACTTCGACGACCTGCTCTACTACACCAACATACTGCTGCGCGACAACCCTGACGTTCGCCGCCACTATCAGGAATTCTTCCGCTACGTACTTGTCGACGAGTATCAGGACACTAACTTCGCCCAGCATCTGATCGTGTCTCAGCTCTGCGACACCACCCGCAACCTGTGTGTCGTGGGTGACGACGCCCAGAGTATCTACTCATTCCGCGGAGCCAACATCCGCAATATCCTCAACCTCAAGAAATCTTACCCCTCTCTCAGGATATTCAAGCTGGAGCAGAACTACCGGTCGACCCAGAATATCATCAACGCTGCCAATTCGCTGATAGCAAAGAATGTATCGCAGATACCCAAGAACGTATTCTCTAAAAACGACCCGGGCGAACGCATCGAGGTGGTGAAAAGCTACAGCGACTTTGACGAAGCCGCCCTCGTGGCCAACCGCATCTCACAGCTCCACCTCCACACGGGCGATTCCTACAACGAGTTCGCCGTGCTCTACCGCACCAACGCCCAGTCGCGCGTGCTGGAGGAATCGCTGCGCAAACGCAACATCCCCTACCGTATCTACGGCGGCATGTCATTCTACCAACGCAAGGAGATCAAAGATGCCGTGGCATACTTCAGACTGTCGATCAACCCCGACGATGACGAGGCCCTGAAACGCGTGATCAACTACCCCACCCGAGGCATAGGCGACACCACGGTGCGCAAGCTCACCCTCGCCGCTCTCGACAATCAGGTGAGTCTGTGGCAGGTAATCAATGACATAGACACATACGGTGTGGACCTAAACAAGAGCGTGCGCAACCGTCTGGGCGAATTCTCCACCATGATCAACAGCTTCATCGAGCTCAACACCACCGGAGCGGATGCCTATCGGGTGGCTCAGAAGATAATATCCGACACCGGACTGCTCAAGGTGCTCATCAGCGACAACACACCCGAGAGCATCTCCAAGCAGGAAAACCTCGAAGAGCTTGCATCCGGTGTGCAGGAATTCGTGGCCGACCGGCTTGAGACAGGCGACGACTCGCATATCTTCATGCCCGACTTCCTGGCCGATGTGGCGCTCGCCACCGATCTTGACGAAGACACGGGCGAGAGCAACTTTGTCACGCTCATGACGATACACGCCGCAAAAGGCCTCGAATTCGGCAACGTCTTCATCGTAGGCGTGGAAGACCAGCTGTTGCCATCATCCATGTGCTCGTCGCCCGACGACATCGAGGAAGAGCGGCGTCTGCTGTATGTGGCCATCACCCGCGCCAAGCGGTTCTGCATGATGAGCTATGCCAACTCCCGCTTCCGCAACGGCGAGACCGTGATCACCTCACCGTCGCCATTCCTACGCGACATACCCGGCGACCAGCTCAACTTCTCATTGGGTACCGATCTGCCCGGCGACCGCAAAGACCCCGTGGCACGTTACCGCCAGTCGTTCCACACCGCTGGACGTCCGGGACGTCCAGCGGTGTCAGCGGCCTCACCCCCCGCCACTTCATCAGACAGCGACTCTGAATTCACGCGCCATGACGTGTCAGAGCTTACCGAGGGCATGACCATCGAGCATCAGCGATTCGGCATAGGACGCATCGTGGGTATAGACACCGGTATGTCTGACGCAAAGATTAATGTACAGTTCAGCAACGTGGCCGTAAAAACCCTGATGCTGAAATTTGCCAAATTCAAAATCATCTGATCATGAGGGCTAACGAAATACCCACCCCCTACTATATCGTGTACGAGGACAAGCTTCGCTCCAACCTGCGGCTCATCTCGGATGTGGCCGCCAGCAGCGGTGCCAAGATCATAATGGCATTCAAGGCCAACGCCTTGTGGAAGACTTTTCCCATCATCGCGGAGTATTGCACAGCCTTCACGGCAAGTTCGCTCAACGAGCTCCGTCTGGGCAACGAGCTGCTGGGCCATGATGCCCATGTATATTGTCCGGCCTATACCGACAGCACTATCGACGAATACCTCGCGGGATGCACGCACATCACATTCAACTCGCTATCCCAATACGAGCGCTTCGCTGACAAGGTAAAGGAATATCCCGGGGTATCGGCCGGCCTGCGTGTGAATCCGCGCTGCTCCGTGATCGAGACCGATATCTACAATCCGGCTCTGCCGGGCAGCCGCTTCGGTGTATCGGCCGGGGAGGTGGCCGGCGGACTTCCCGAAGGAATCGACGGACTCCACTTTCATGCCCTCTGCGAGTCATCGAGCTACGATCTGGAGAAGGTGCTCGGGGCGTTTGAGGCTCAGTTCGGTCATCTGCTGCCACATATCAAATGGGTCAATATGGGCGGCGGCCACCTGATGACCCGCAGCGGCTACGATATAGAACATCTCGTGAAGCTGCTGCGTGATTTTCAGACGCGTCACCCCAATGTGCAGGTGATACTTGAGCCCGGCAGCGCGTTTACATGGCGCACTGGCGACCTCATCACGTCTGTCGTGGATATCGTCACCAACGACGGTGTGTCCACCGCCATCGTCGATGTATCGTTTGCTTGCCACATGCCCGATACACTGGAGATGCCTTATCAGCCGCCCATCACAGAGAGCGTGCCGGAGGCCGACGGCAAATACGCCTACCGTCTCGGCGGCAATTCGTGCCTGAGCGGAGACTATTGCGGCCCC
>CAZBWZ010000022.1:0-27473 GCA_964495725.1 uncultured Bacteroides sp. | reverse complement strand
CCATAACCCGCGTCTCCGACGCTCTCGCTGACGTTAGCTCTGTGGCCTCAGATTAAGGTCTTCCCCATAACCCGCGTCTCCGACGCTCTCGCTGACGTTAGCTCTGTGGCCTCAGATTAAGGTCTTCCCCATAACCCGCGTCTCCGACGCTCTCGCTGACGTTAGCTCTGTGGCCTCAGATTAAGGTCTTCTGACCGCTATCCGCGGAGCGGTTGCATATCTACCCCAGCATACCACAATATCGCGTCTGCGACGCCCATGCAGCCCCTTGATATAATATATGGCACGCCGTCTCCCCTATTTAACATGGCGTTATCCTTGCTTAATGTTTACCAATTATTGTGGGGTGATTTTAAATATTGTTAATCATTTATTGAAATTTGTAAATAAAAATAAAACTTTTTAATTTTGCACGACCTAAACTATTTACTAACCTTACAATTTCCGTATGAAGAAAATCTTTACTCTTTTCGCAGCCGCATCGCTGGCTGCTTGCGCTTATGCCGAAACCGTAGAGGTGTCTGTTGAATGGCCCATGTGCGTTGCCACCGAGGTAGCTGATGTTGATGCCGAGGGCAACCCCATCACCAAGACTGTATACGAGAACGCTTTCGCTCCCGTACTCGCAGGCGGCCTCGAGAACTATCTCACAGTAGGCGAGCCCGTGCTCGGTAGCGAAATCACCTGGGGCACTCCCCGCCACGTCAATGGCAAGCCTTTCGCTCTCGTTGTACCTTCAGACAAGGTAAGCGAGCCCACCGCCGGCCACACCGTATCTTTCAAATTCTCTGTTAAGGAAGGCTATACTTTCGAGCCCACCGAATTCAGCTATGCCGCTTGCGTGGTAGGTACAAACGGCGGTCAGTACAACCTCGACTACACCTGGAACGGCGCTACCACAAGCCTTCAGGAAGCATTCCACCCCAACCGTAACAACGAGGAGAACGGCTACTACAGCGAAGTCACCCTCCCCCTGACCGCAGCTGCCGCTACCAGCGAGTTCGACGCTACATTCAGTATCTTTGATCTTGCCAGCAACAAGCAGATCGGTATCTCTTCAGTTGTCGTGAAGGGTAAGCTCACCGGTGACAAGATCGAAATAAACGGTATCAACGACATCACTGTTGACGCTGCCAACGGCGAGGCTGTATACTACAACCTCAACGGTGTACGCGTTGCCAACCCCGAGAACGGCCTCTTCATCAAGGTACAGGGCGGCAAAGCCACCAAGGTAGTGAAATAATTCACACCCGATACAATAAACAAAGGGAGATCGCCCGCCGGGCGACCTCCCTTTGTTTATTACCTACATCAGATCTTACTTATGGCGCTTGATGAGCTCCTCCTCGAGATCGGCTATCGATAGGCCCTTGGCCTCAAGGAGCACCAACAGATGATACACCAGGTCGCCGGCTTCGTAGATGAGGGCGTCGCGGTTGTCGGCCACGGCCTCGATCACTGTCTCCACGGCCTCCTCGCCCACCTTCTGGGCGATCTTGTTGGTGCCTTTGTTGAATAGGTAGCTCGTGTACGAATCGGCGGGCATGTCGGCATGGCGCCGCTTCACCACCTGCTGCAGCCGGCGGATGAAGCCCTCGGCCTCGGGGGCTGCGCCGTCAAAGCAGCTGACAGTGCCCTTGTGGCATGTGGGACCGCATGGATTGACGCGGATGAGCAGTGTGTCGTCGTCGCAGTCGGGAGTGATGGATACCACATCAAGGTAATTGCCGCTGGTCTCGCCCTTGGTCCAGAGCGTCTGGCGAGTGCGGCTGTAGAAGGTGACGCGACCCGAGGCCACCGTCATATCGTAGGCCTCGCGGTTCATGTATCCGAGCATGAGCACGCGCAGGGTCTTGTCATCCTGTATTATGGCCGGGATAAGGCCATCGGGATTCTTTTTGAAATTGAGGTCAGTCATGATGATATTGTGGTGAAATTAAAAGCGGACGGGTATGCCCATGGCGGCGAGCTGGCGCTTGAGCCGGGGTATCTCGATGGTGCGGTAATGGAATATGCTGGCAGCCAAGGCTGCATCGGCATATCCGGGCGACAGCACCTCGGCGATATGGTCGGCATTGCCAGCGCCACCAGAGGCGATCACCGGCACGGGCAGTGAGCTGAGCCGGCGGTAGACATCCAGAGCGTAGCCGTCGCGTGTGCCGTCATGATCCATCGAGGTCATCAGTATCTCGCCGGCTCCGCGGTCGCACACCTCGGCGGCCCAGTCAAATAGATCGAGGCCGGTGAGGCGGCTGCCTCCGTGGGTGGTGACACGCCATGTGCCGTCGATACACTTGGCGTCGATGGCCACCACCACAAACTGCGATCCGTATTTCGCCGCTATCCCGTTGATGAGCGACGGGTCGGCCACCGCCGCCGTATTCACCGACACCTTGTCGGCACCGGCATCGAGCAGGCGAGCCGCGTCATCGACCGACGATATGCCGCCGCCCACCGTAAACGGGATATTGATATGGCCGGCGATGCGGCTCACCAGGCCCGTGAATGTGTTGCGGCCTTCGAGCGACGCGCTGATGTCGAGATACACGAGTTCGTCGGCACCCTCGTCGGCGTATCGTGCCCCCAACTCCACCGGGTCGCCCACGGCGCGGAGGCCTTCGAAGTTAATGCCCTTGACCGTGAGGCCGTCGCGCACGTCAAGGCATGGTATTATACGTTTTGCAAGCATCGCTCAAGATCTTGAAATGTGATACGGTCTTCGTAGATTGCCTTTCCCACAATGACACTGCGCAGTCCGGCCTCGGCCAGGCGCATGATGTCATCAACGGATGATATGCCGCCGCTCACCGTCACCTCCACGTCAGGAAACTCGCTCTGCAGCGCCGTGTAGAAATCGACCGATGTGCCGCACAGCATACCGTCGCGCGATATGTCGGTGACGATGGTGCGGGACAGGCCACCGGGAACGAATTCCCGGATAAGGTCTGAGGCCGACTTGTCCACGTCCTCGGTCCAGCCGTTCACCGATACCCGGCCCTCGCGCACATCGGCTCCGAGGATTATCCGGTCGTGGCCGAACTCATCGAGCCACCCGGCGAGCAGACCGGGATTCTTTATCGCCACGCTGCCGCAGATGGCACGTGCTGCCCCGGCCGAGAATACGCTGCGCAGGGCATCGGCTGATTTTATGCCACCGCCGTATTGCAGCGACAGATCGGTGGCTGTGGCTATGCGCTCGAGAGTGCGCAGATTGCGCGGCTCCGAGGCTGCCGCACCGTCGAGATCCACGATATGCAGACGTGTGACACCGCAGTCGGCAAATCGCTTGGCGGCCTCCACCGGGTCACGGTAATATACCTTGGCGCGTGAGTAGTCGCCCTGGGTGAGGCGCACCACCTTGCCGTTGATTATATCAGTGGCGGGTATGATTGTCATTGTGATATGCTGGGATTAAATTATCATATTTTAAGGAAATTACGCAGGATACGCGCACCGAGCTCTCCGCTCTTCTCGGGATGGAACTGCACCCCGAAGAAATTGTCGTGGCAGAGGGCCGCGCTGAATGGCACGCCGTAAGTGGTGACGGCCGCAGTGTCGTAGCAGATACCGGCCTTATAGGAGTGTACGAAATAGAAATAATCGTTGACGCGTACGCCTCGGAAGAGAGGCGTGCAGAGTCGGTCGACTGAATTCCAGCCGATATGCGGTATCTTGATGCCCTCCTTGTGGGGCAGGCGTGTCACGTCGGTGTCGAAGATGCCGAGGCATTTCACATCTCCCTCCTCGCTGTGGCGGCACATCAGCTGCATACCTATGCAGATACCCAGCACCGGAGCCTCCAGACGCGGAATCACCCGGTCGAGACCGCGCTCGCGTATCTTGGCCATGGCCGTGGCGGCCTCGCCCACACCGGGCAGTATCACGTGGTCGGCGCCGCTGATGACAGCGTGATCGCTCGTCACCGTGAATTCGGCACCGAGCCGCCTTAGCGCGTTGGTCACCGAGCAGAGGTTGCCGGTGTCATAGTCGATTACTGCGATCATTATATATTGTGTTTTAGATTATTCCTTTTGAGCTGGGTATGTCGTAGCCGAATCCCGAGCGGGCCACGGCCATGCGCAGTGCGCGGGCAAATGCCTTGAATATGGCCTCGGCCTTGTGATGGTTGTTGTCGCCCCGGGCCGAGATCTGCAGATTGCAGCGGGCGCCGGCGCAGAGCGACTGGAAGAAATGCCGCAGCATCTCGGTGGGGGTGTCGCCCACGTATTCGCGGGTGAATTCCACATCCCACGAGAAATCGATACGGCCTCCGAAATCGAGAAGCACCAGGGCGCGGCAGTCGTCCATTGGCAGCGCGAATCCGTAGCGTCCTATGCCGGCCTTGCTGCCCAGAGCCTTGTCGATGGCCTCGCCGAGCACTATGGCCACATCCTCGATGGTGTGGTGCTCGTCTACCTCCAGGTCGCCTTTGGCCTTGATATGCAGTGCGATGCCGCCGTGATGGGCGATCTGCGAGAGCATGTGGTCAAAAAACTTAAGGCCGGTGTCAATATCGCAGCCTGTGGAGTCGAGGTCGATGGTCACTGTTATGTCGGTCTCGCGGGTAGCGCGGCTGATGGTGACTCGTCTCTCTCCGCGCCTGATGTATTCGGCGATCTCGGCCCATGAATCGCTGACGAAGGCGCATGTGCCGGATAGGCCGGCTTTCTCCACCATGGCGGTGCCCCGGGCTTTGTCGGCTATGAGGATGGCGCGTGCCCCGAGGTTGCGGGCCAGCTCCACATCGGTGAGGCGGTCGCCGATCACGTATGATGAGGCCATGTCGTAGTCGCCCGAGAGATAGCGTCCGAACATGCCGGTGCGGGGCTTGCGGGTGGGAGCGTAGTCGGCCTCGAAGGTGCGGTCGATGAGCTGGTCGTCGAATGTCACGCCCTCGCCGCGCAATGTGGTGAGCATCTTGCGGTGCGGCGGCTCAAACTGCTCCATGGGAAATGAATCGGTGCCGAGGCCGTCCTGATTGGTGGCGAGCACCATGTCGAAATCGAGCGATCTCAGTGTCCTGAGCGCTGAGATGGCTCCGGGCACAAACTCAAGTTTCTCAAGCGAATCCACCTGGTAGTCGACGGGCGGCTCCACGATTATCGTGCCGTCGCGGTCTATGAAGAGGGCTTTTTTCATCGGTTGTAGCTGTTGAGGATTTGTATGACGCGGCTATTTTCGGCGGGTGTGCCCACCGTGATGCGCAGGCATCCCCCGCACAGGGGCATACGCGAGCGGTTGCGCACGATCACGCCCGACCGCATCAGGGCGTCATATATAGCGTCGGCATCGGTCACCTTGACCAGCAGGAAGTTGGCATCCGACGGATATACCTTGATTACGCACGGGCAGGCCGTGAGCTCACGGGCGAGCCGGCCGCGTTCGTCAAGGATGGCGGCTATCTGCGTGTCTATGGGCTCGGCGAGCACGCGCATCACGGTGGCCTGTGTGAGAGCGCTGATATTGTAGGGATATTTCACGTTGGCAAAGAGGGAGGATATCGCGGGCGATGCGAATGCCATGCCTAAGCGCAGGGCGGCCATGCCGCGGGCCTTTGACATGGTCTGCAGCACTATGAGGTTGGGATGCGTGTCGAGCAGCGACAGCGCCGTACCCTTGCTGCTGAAATCGGCGTAGGCCTCGTCCACCACCACTATGCCGCCGAAGCTCTCGAGCAGGCGAGCGATGTCGTCCAGGGCGAAGGCGTTGCCCGTGGGATTGTTGGGCGAACATATCCATATCGCCTTGCTGTGGCTGTCTGTAGCATCGAGCAGGCGGTCGACGGGCAGCGAGAAGTCGTCGTCGAGCAACACCTCGCGTATCTCCACATCGTTGATGGCCGCCGCCACGGAGTACATGCCGTAGCTGGGGGCGATGGCCACAACATTATCCACGCCCGGCGAGCAGAACACCCGGTATACGAGATCGATGGCCTCGTCGCTGCCGTTGCCGATGAAGATGCGCTCCGGCTCTATCCCCTTGAGTTGCGACACCATCGCCTTCAGGGCCCGCTGGTGCGGATCGGGATAGCGGTTGTATCCGTTGTCGTAGGGGCTCTCGTTGGCGTCGAGCCACACGTCCACGGCATCGCCCTGATAGTCGTCGCGGGCGGTGGAGTAGGGGGCGAGTGCCAGGATATTGGGGCGCACGAGCTGGTCTAGCCGCTTCATGACTCACCTCCTTTCAGCCTTACGGCCACGGCGTTGGCGTGTGCGTCGAGGCCTTCGGCGCGTGCCATGGCCATTATGGTGTCGCTCAGGGCGGCGAGACCTTGGGGTGTGAGCTGCTGGTATGTGATCTTGTGCATGAAGCTGTCGATATTGACACCGCTGCATGCCGTGGCCCATCCGCTGGTGGGCAGCGTGTGGTTGGTGCCTGAGGCGTAGTCGCCGGCGCTCTCGGGCGAGTAGTTGCCGATGAATACGCTGCCGGCGGCAGTGATGCGGTCGGCGGCCTCCCATGGGTCGCGTAGGCTGAGTATGAGGTGCTCGGGGGCGTAGAGGTCGGCGAAGGCGATCATGTCGTCGCGCGAGGGCAGCACGATGATACGGCTGTTGGCTAGAGCCTTGTCCACCGTGTCGCGCCGTGGCAGCGCCGACATCTGGTTCTCTACGGCCAGCTCTACGGCCTTGGCTATGGCGGGCGAGTCGCATACGAGTATGGCCTGGCTGTCATCGCCGTGTTCGGCCTGCGACAGGAAGTCGGCGGCAACGAAGTCGGGGCTGGCCGACGAGTCGGCCACCACCATCACCTCCGACGGGCCGGCGGGCATGTCGATGGCCACATCCGAGGCTCCGAGCATCTGCTTGGCGGTGGTGACGAAGCGGTTGCCGGGACCGAAGATCTTGTCTACCTTGGGCACGGTCTCCGTGCCCAAGGCCATGGCGGCTATGGCCTGTGCCCCTCCGATGGTGAATATATGGTCGACACCGCAGAGATCGGCGGCGTAGATGATCTCGGGAGCTACCTTGCCGCCCGGGCCGGCGGGTGTGCAGAGCACGATGTCACGGCATCCGGCCAGCTTGGCGGGCACTGCGAGCATGAGCACCGTGGAGAATAGCGGGGCTTTGCCTCCGGGTATATACAGGCCTACATTCGAGATGGGCACGGCGCGCTGCACGCATCTCACTCCTGGCATTGTCTCGATGTCGACTGTGGCGGGCATCTGTGCCCGGTGAAATGTCTCTATGTTGGTCTTGGCCAGGGTGATTGCCGCACGCAGATCCGCGGGTACCAGACTGCTGATCTCGCGGCGGCGGTCGGCTGATAATTCAAATGCGGCGGGGGCGTATCCGTCGATTCTCCCGGTGATGGCGCGCAGGGCCTTGTCACCGCCGTCGCGCACCTCGGCGATGATGCCGCTCACGATGGCGGCTATGTCGGTGTTGTGGGTCACGCATCTTGCGGTAAGCGATTTCCACTGGCTGCGCGGCGGGTTGGTGTATGTATTCAGTGGTGTCATGCTGTCACTTTATCATGTTTTCCATCGTGATCACGAGTATGCCCTCGGCTCCGATGGCCTTGAGTTTCTCGATGCTGTCCCACATCTTGGATTCCTCGATCACTACGTGGATCGAGCACCAGCCTTTCTGGGCGAGGGGCAGGATGGTAGGACTGCGCATACCGGGGAGTATGGCGGTGGCCTGGGCCACGCGGTCGGCGGGCAGGTTCATGAGCATGTATTTCATGTCGCGGCTGCCGATGATCGATTCGAGCCGGAATATCAGGTGGGAGGCGAGGTCGCGTTTCTCCGACGACAGCGAGGGATTGGAGATGAGCACGGCCTCCGACTCAAACACGCTCTCCACCTCCTTGAGGCCGTTGGATACGAGTGTGGCGCCCGATGATACGATGTCGAAGATGGCGTCGGCCATGCCCACGGCGGGTGCTATCTCTACCGAGCCCTCGATGCGGTGTACGTCGGCCTCTATGCCGTTGCGGCTGAAGTAGTCGGTGAGGATGCGCGGGTAGGATGTGGCCACGCGTTTGCCGTTGAAGTAGGCGAGTCCGGGGTAATCGTCGCGGTCGGGGATGGCCAGCGAGATGCGGCAGCCTCCGAAGCCTAAGGGCATCGTCTCCTCCACGTCGAATTGTTTCTCGGCCACCTCGTTGCGACCCACTATGCCCATGTCGGCCACTCCCATGGTCACGGCCTGGGGTATGTCGTCGTCACGCAGGTACAGCACGTCGAGCGGGAATCCCTTGGCATGTGTGAGCAGCCGGCGCTTGCTGTCGTTGACGGTGATGCCGGCTTTCCTGAGCAGCTCGATGCTTTTCTCGTTGAGGCGCCCCTTGGCCTGTATCGCTATCTTTAGATTGGTCATACTGTATAAAAATAAAAAAATCCATCTGCACAGAGAGAGATGGATCAACATAACAAATAATTACATAACCACACATCTCATCTCTGCCTTATGGCGAGATGATGGTGGTGGATATGTATGCAAAACAACATTTACCTTAGAATTGAATATACCTATGTTTGAAAATTCAAATTTTTCGTTGCAAATTTACGTATATTTCCAATAAGCACGCAGCAAAAAGTTAAAAATCCCCACCTTTTTAACATATTTTATAATCAGCGGAGGACTTTGAGGGGAGCCTGTAGAGATATATAGCATCGTATATCTGCAAGTTATCCACCACGACATCGCATCTCCGAGTTATAGCGGCCGGAAGACATTAATATGTGGACATAGAGGTGACATCATCGAGAGCGTCGGAGACGCGGGTTGTCCGAAACCCCACGTGTAGCGTAGCGGAACGTGGGGTTTCGGTCCGATAAGGTATCAGAGCCTCGGAGAGGCGACATTGTGGTAGATACCTTGCAGGTACATCCCTGAGATACTATGGCTTATACCACAATATCGCGTCTCCGACGCTCAGTCGTTTGGCCACGATCTATACCCCATGTTCCGCTTCGCTTCACATGGGGTTGCCCACAACCCGCGTCTCCGACGCTCTCCTTGATATCATCACTGTCTCTATCTCAAAACCACATCACCGCCCTAAGTAAAGGCTCTTGGCCGCCGGCATGCCGACGCGGTGTCCTCATTGTGCAATGTATCTGCGCCGGGAGGTCGCGGCATGCCGCGACCCTACAAGTTGTGGGATACCTGTGTGGGGGGAGATGAGAAAGCCCCGGCCTGGAGGGTCGGGGCTTATCGTGGGTTATGGGTATTGTCTGCGGGTGACTGCCGTATGCGCCCGGTCGGTCACTTGACAGGGTTATTTACTGTAGAGGGCGCTGCGGTCTTTCTCCTTGGTCCAGTCTATCGAGTTGTCATTCACCCAATCGGCGAATTTGGGATAGCCGATACAGATGTGGGTGTACTCCTTCATCCACTGCCACTTGCTGCCTGCCGCATCGTCTACGATGAAGAACGACTGGGCGGCCTTGCCTTTCTCAGGCAGCGGTATCAGATACGCACCGTCATCGCTTGTGAGACGGTCGTTGTCTATCGCCTGCATCTGGCTCCATGTCTCGGAGCCGTCGCCCTGCACCACTACATAGAGCACGCCGGAATTCTTTGTGCCGTCGCCGGCTTTGAGCAGAGTGTCCACCGTAGTGTTCTTATCCACCACCAGCACACACATATTCTTATCTGATGTCTCGATATGAGTCGATATACCGGTGTTGACCATCATCGTGTAGGGCACATTTCCAAACCATTTGTGCCATTCGATGCCCTCGGGAGACTCACCCTTGGTGAGGTCGTATCTACCGGGAGCCAGCGTGTAGTCGGTGTTGTTGTATTTGAGGTGGACATGCACGGGCAGTGTACCGCCGGCGGCGAGGGGACGGAATCTGAGTTCGCGCACTACCTTCTCTTCGGTGGCACCTTCCACACCACCTGCATTGGTGATTGTTGTGGTGACAGCGATGTCGCTGATACGCATCACGAGGTCGTTGAAGTCAAAGTCGCCCGTAGAGCCGAGATCCTCGAGAGCCCATATCCAGTAGAAGCCTTCCTCATTCACTTCTTCCTTGGGCTTGATCGTCTTGTCACCATCGATTTCCTCATAGCCTTTCAGCAGGAATATGAGGTCATTGACATCACGGTCGCTGCTCCTCTCGTTTTCTGTGTATGCGTATCCGCCCTCGTCTTCTGCCTTGTGGGTGAGATCCATATCCTCGAATGTAAAGAATGTACGTCCGGATTTAGGATGGTTGAAAGCCGCCGCAGTGCGCTGGCCGTAGGTGTTGAGCCTCCGCTGTGAATACAGGGTATAGGGATTGGCAAGCGGGGATGTGACGAATTGGTAATTTTTATTATTGTCATTATCCTTGTTTTCAACCTTATTTTCTTCCGCGACGGTGATATACATACCGAATTTACCTCTGTAGGGAGTGCCGTCTCTATTTGTGATCTTCACGTCATAGCCACGGGTGCGTGCGAGCATGGGCTGGTCGACAGGGAACGACACCACTTCCTTGCCCTTTGGCAGGTATCGGCTCCAGACACGGTTGACATCCTTCCACCCTCCTTTATCGGTGAGCATCTCCTGATCGTCCGGGGGAATATTATCGGCTCTCGATTTTATCGATGCGGGCGCACCGTTACGCGGCTGGAGATACAGAAAGCATTGAACCCACCACTCGTTTCCGCAATTGAATTTTATACCGGCCAGCTCATAATCCTCGTATGGATATGAATCTTTAGGCTCTTTGTTGTCATATTGATTCACGATAGCGTACTTGTAGGTATCCAATGATTTCTTGAGGTCATTGAATAATAATTCGATCTTGCCGTCGGCAAGCAGTACATTAGAGGTGCCGGTAGTCTCGTGACGTATCAGATCGTTGCTGGCGTCTCTCTGATACATGCAATGGTAATATCCATCACTATCATCTCCTAAGAATTTTTCTCCCCACAGCTCTTTAAGTCCGGTAAATTCCGAAATATTATCATTGTCGATGCATACATAGAGCTGACTGGATGTATCTCCGGCCGCATCATTTACGCCGGCAGGCACTTCGACACCGTAAGTAATTTCAGTTGAGGGTTCAGTGACAATGATAAATACGTCAGCCTCCTTACCGGTGACTTCCATATTATTTAGATCATTGGCAATACTTACCGACATACAATATTTCCCATCTGTCATCCCTTCGGTTTCGTAGCCATGAGTGTCGAGATGGGCGGTAATCTTCCAATTATCGTCACAAGAGACAAATTTCTTGCCAAAGCGTTTGGGATGGGTGGGGTTGCCTTTGGCATCGAGCTTATCGTCCACCCAATCATGATATGCTATACGGCTATGATATTTTTTCTTGAAGTCACCATCATATATAATTTCTTTACCGGATTTATCGTAAATACGCACGTCAAGCTGATATGTGTCACCGACATTAAGATACAGAGGATGCTCCCAGTCTATTTCAATGCCGTTGTTGTCAAACACCTTTATGGCATCAATATCAGAGCAGTAGCGAGGCTGCACCTGCATGTCGCCGGGATGCTTGTCGATGAAGATAGGGAGCTTGATGTATTCGCCTCCATACATCCTGGGCGTGCCGTCATCGTTGAGCAGATACACACCGAGCTCGTGGATAAGGTTGGTGCCGTAATAATACGGGAATAGGGTGAATGAGCCGTTTTCGCCTGCATCGACGCTGAAGTCCACCGCCACATCGCTCACGCTGTTGGCGAGCACATTGTCAAGATAGGCCTTGTTTGCATTAAATACTCCGCTCTCGGGCAGCAGACCTTTGTCGTCATTAGTGTTGTAGACCATGCTTTCGGTGTTGAGCGAGTAATAGTCGCTCCATATCTCTGTAGACACGAGAGGACCCATCTGCTGGGTGTTGAAATATTGGTATTCTGTACCGTCCTTGCCTGACTGCGTGTGCTTTACCTCGATATGATAGTCACCGCAATCCCTCTCATAGACAGGTTTTTTAGGATTTCCGTCCTGATCATATTCCTCGGGGATACCGCGGCCCGAGATACCTGTGCAGTTGAGCTGGGTGCCGAACGTACCGTAGTAGGTGCGACCGTCAACCCTCACCATCATCTCGGTGCAGGTCTTGGGTACGTGTACGGGCACGGAGAGCGAGCCCCCGATCTCGGTGAGATCGGCTACCTTGTAGTAGGTATCGCCGTATTTACCGTATATTCTTACTGACTTGGCCACAGCGCCGACGTTGATGTCAGCATTGACATTATGTCCCATCGTCCAGTCTTGCTCAGGATCGACAAGGCCGAATTCCTTGATGAAAGCTTTGGTGTATTGTTCGACCCTTGACTCGAAATACTCGTCAAGAGCGCAGGATTGCAGACAAAGGCCGAGGGATAGGGCTATGGCCAGCCTTAGATATGACTTTTTCATAAATAGATTATGTAGTTTACCGGTAGATTTAGGTTTAGGTCAAACCGAAAGTTTCTTAGTTAGAAGATATATAAACGTTTATTTCCCAAAGATACAAATAATAAAATTACCACCTCCATTTTTAATATATATTAACATATAAGTGCATCTTTTTGCAACCGTTCAGCGATGGGAGGCCGCGTCCCTACGTCGGTGGGCCATCAGGCGTAGGAGTGGAGGCCGGAGAGGAAGTAGTTGGCGCCGAAGTAGGTGAATAGTACGGTAAGGATCGCTGCCAGCAGGTAGATGTGGAGCACACGCGGCTGTCTGAAGAAACCTAATCGGCGGCTCCCACAGTGGAGCGGCAGGGCGTAAATCAGCCACATCACCAGCGCGCACGTCTCCTTTGGATCCCACCCCCAGTAGCGTCCCCATGTCTGGTTGGCCCACACGGCCCCGATGAAGATACCCGCCCCCGCCATGAAGACAGCGGGCGTCAGTATCAGCCGGTTGAGCACCGAGTAACGGCGGCTGCGCTCCTGCGAGCGCGTGAGCAGACCCACGGCCGACAATATGGCCATGAGAAAGAACAGCACGTAGGATACCATCACCACCATGACATGTACCGACAGTAGCGGACTGGCCAGTACGGGCATCATAGAGCCGATCTGAGGGGTGCTGCCACCCATGGCCGTCACCATCAGGGCCATACCACCCACTGTCAGCAGCGCTCCCCTGAGAGTGAGGTCAGAGCTTACACTCGCCCCCGCGAGTGATACGAGCGCCATGAAGAGCATTGTCTCCGGGCCGTTGGAGAGAGGCACATGCCCGCTGATCCACCACAGCAGCCCCATCGCAATCGCCACATATGCAGTGAGTGAGGCCGACACCACAAACGAGACAGACCGCAGGCGTACGCACAGCGGAAATATCAGGGCAAGCAGCCCTACACACACAGCAGGGATGCCCGCCACACCAGGCCGTACAAAGGTATTGTACCATATCTCGGCCATGACCTTGCGGTGCGACGGCATCCTCACCCCCTCCTCAGACACACAGCGTCTCTGATTCTCCATCAGGACGCTCAGTGCCTGGGCCACGCCGTCATCATCGCCATCATCAAGACATCGTCCGATTTCCTGCCACGCCGCAAGCATCGACCGCCACTCACCGGGGGGCACGCCCGGCGGACAACCCCCTGTCAGCGGCAGCCAGTCGGTGAGGCCGCCGGCAGTGACACAGGGGCAGACGCGCGGTATCTCGCCCGATCCGAGCCACTCCACCAGGCCCAGCCGGCCGGCATCCTTCCTGTCTTTCTTGCTCACGGGGTAGGGTGGCAGTGACGTGAGACTGGGATGCGACCGCATGTAATCCTCGCGCCACTCATCGTAGCGGAATAACCAGCCTGACAGCACCTGCCCCGCAGAGAGGCCCGCGTATGACCCGCTGCCATACAGCGCCACGGTGACATCGCGCGCGAGGGTCTGCAGGGGGCAGATGCGGCCGTTCCAGTACACGGGCATCTGCTCCAGGCGGTCGGCGAGGTGCCGGGGCATCGCTACCGGAGCGCTGCTGTCGCCAGCGTATGATAGCGAAGGAACTACAACGAGCATGGATAAGGCCGCTCCCTTGCGGTAATGTCTCAGCAGCGCGCGCCACAACGTATCCTTCTGGAAGAAGAATCCCACCATGCCTATGCCCAACAGCAGATACCCCGCGTAGGTGATGCCCGTGCCCCAGGGGTCATGGCTCACCACCAATGTCGAGTAGTCGGGTCCGATGCCGGCCTGATACATGCGCCAGCCCTGATATTTACCTATGTGGTTC
The DNA here is from genome assembly GCA_964495725.1 of uncultured Bacteroides sp. GTDB lineage: Bacteria > Bacteroidota > Bacteroidia > Bacteroidales > Muribaculaceae > CAG-873. Next base: position 13,334 of record CAZBWZ010000022.1, on the reverse strand, counting down.
ATCGAGATGGAGATCTCATGATCATCTATCACCACCACGCTGCGGTAGTCCATGGGCGTAGTGGTGCCGGGGTAATATATCGTCTCCACCTCCTTGAGGCTGACCGCGAACGGCAAGTTGACCGCAGTGCGGTCTGATTCGTTCTCAAAGCGGTCGGCATACCCGTATCCGGCATAGAGGGTGAGCGATCCCCTCACTCCGCAGAAATGCGTGACGAGGGCTCCGGCAAGAATCACGGCAAGGGCGATATGCAGCAGTATGGAGAATGGATGTCGTGGCATCGTAAATGAATATAAATGCAGGCGTACCGGTTACGATCGGACGCAAATTGTGGTACAAAGGTAAAAAAAGGTTGGCAAATCGGGAAAAGCATCGGTGAATTGTTTGCCGACGGGCGTTTTTTCAGTAACTTTGCAATTCAAGCTAATAAACCAATAAGATCACATAATATGGGAATAATAAGAAAGACAGTAGTGGCCGGATTGTTGGGCGTGAGCCTGATGTCGTCGGCCCAGATGCCTTACCAGAATCCGGCCCTCACGCCCGAGGAGCGTGCGGCCGATCTCTGCAGCCGGCTCACCCTTGACGAGAAAGTGACACTGATGATGAACGGCTCAAAGGCCGTGGACCGCCTGGGCATACCGGCGATGGACTGGTGGAGCGAGGCCCTGCACGGTGTGGGCCGCAACGGCCTGGCCACCGTGTTTCCGTCGTGTATCGGCATGGCCGCATCATTCGACGACGACCTGATAGAGGCCGTCTTCACCGCTGTCAGCGATGAGGCACGCGCCAAAAACACACAGGCCCGCGCCAACGGCGAGCATGACAAATACAAGGGCCTGTCGTTCTGGACCCCGAATATCAACGTATTCCGCGACCCCAGATGGGGACGCGGCCAGGAGACCTACGGCGAGGACCCATATATGAACGGCCGTATGGGCTCGCGTGTGGTGCGCGGACTCCAGGGCGACCCCTCAAGCAAATATCTCAAGCTGCTTGCCTGCGCCAAGCACTATGCCGTACACAGCGGTCCTGAGAAGACCCGCCACTCGATGAACATCACCGACCTGCCCCCCCGCGACCTGTGGGAGACATACCTGCCGGCCTTCAAGACTCTGGTACAGGATGCCGGTGTGCGTGAGGTGATGTGCGCCTACCAGCGCTATGACGGCTCGCCCTGCTGCGGCAGCAACCAGCTGCTGCAGTCGATCTTACGCGACGAGTGGGGCTTTGACGGGCTCGTGGTGTCGGACTGCGGAGCGATCAACGACTTCTATGTGGCCGGCCGACACGGCACGGCAAAGGATGCGCCCGAGGCTTCGGCACAGGGTGTGATCGCCGGCACTGACGTGGAGTGCGGCGGTGTGTACCGCAACCTCAAGGCGGCCGTGGAGCGCGGCGACATCACCGAAGATGCGATAGACGTGAGTGTGCGCCGCCTGCTGGCCGAGCGATTCCGCGTGGGCGAGTTTGACGACAACTCGCTGGTGGAGTGGACCAACATCCCCATGAGCGTGGTGTCAAGCCAGGCCCACCGCAACCTCGCGCGCCAGATGGGACGCGAGCAGATGGTGCTGCTCAAGAACAACGGTATCCTGCCCCTGAAGAAGGATGCGTCAAAGATCGTGGTGATGGGTTCCAACGCCGCCGACTCGGTGATGTGCTGGGGTATCTATTACGGCCAGCCGGGCCACACGGTGACGGTGCTCGAAGGCATCGAGACAGCTCTCGGCGGCAAGGTGGCCTACGCACAGGGCTGCGGACTGACATCGCTCACCGATGACCGCAGCGTGATGAACGCCGTTGTGGGTCCCGACGGCAAGACCGGCTTCCAGGGCACATACTGGAACAATACCAAGCGCCAGGGCCAGCCCGTGGTGGTGACCAACTACGACGCACCCCTGACACGCGACAACGGCGGCAACACCGCCTTTGAGAACGGTGTCAACCTCACCGACTTCTCTACACGCCTGCAAGGCACATACACCGCCGAGGCCGACGGTGACCTCAATATCGTGTACGGCTATGACGACACCCTGCGCATCGTGGTCAACGGCGATACCCTGCTCAACCGCATGGAGAAACACGGCGTACACCGCAACTCGCACGTCATCAAGGCCAAGAAAGGCCAGAAGTATGACTTCACGGTGGATTACGTGCAGCTCAAGGATGGCGCCAGCCTGAGCTTCGACCTCATGCTCTCCAAGCCTTCGTCGCCCGACATGGCCGTAGAGGCCGCCGGTGATGCCGACATCGTGATATTCGTGGGCGGCATCTCGCCCAAGCTCGAAAAGGAAGAGGCCAAGGTAGTGGCTCCCGGTTTTGACAACGGCGACCGCACCTCGATCGAGCTGCCCCAGGCACAGAGGGATGTGATCGCAGCCCTCCACGAGGCCGGCAAGAGAGTGGTGCTTGTCAACTGCAGCGGCAGCGCCGTGGCCCTCGCTCCCGAGGCCCGCAACTGCGACGCCATACTCCAGGCCTGGTATCCGGGCGAACAGGGCGGACATGCCGTGGCCGACCTGCTGTTCGGCGACTACAATCCCAGCGGCAAGCTGCCCGTCACATTCTACACCAGCGATTCGCAGCTGCCCGATTTTGATGATTACCACATGAAAGGCCGCACCTACCGCTACATGACGGAGAAGCCGCTCTATGCCTTCGGTCATGGCCTGAGCTACACCACATTCTCGATTGACAAGCCCAAATACAAGAACGGCAAGCTGACTGCCAAGGTCACCAACACCGGCAAGCTGCCCGGCACCGAGATAGTGCAGGTGTATCTGCGCCGTCCGGCCGATACCGACGGCCCCGTGAAGACACTGCGCGGCTATCAGCGTGTGGCTCTGGCCCCCGGTGAGGAGCGCACGATCGAGATAGAGATGCCCCGCTCGGCCTTCGAGACATGGAGCGAGGATACAGGCCGCATGGAGGTGATCGGCGGTGACTACATATTGTATGTAGGCAACTCAAGCGACGACCCCAAGATGCACACCCTCAACGTGAAGATCTGATACAGACAGATACAATAAATAAATCGGGCACCCCATGCCGGGGTGCCCGATTTATTTATGGAGTCAGGGATCAGTTGTTGGACATGGTGATGATCACCAGACCGATGACAAAGAGAAAGAACATGGCGGCCAGCAGACGGTTGACGGTGATTGACGCACCCTTGAACTCCTTCCACACGAAGAAGCCCCAGAGCATGGCCACCACCGGAGCGGCGTTGCTGAGCGCGTAGGCCACGGCCGGATTGGCGCTGCCGGCGCCCATGAAGCTCACCACCATACCGCTCATCCAGATCACACCGCCGAGTATGCCGATAAGGTGTGTGCGACGCGAGCCCGCGCAATAGTCGCGCATGGTCATGCGGGTGCCCTCGACGGGATAACGCATGGCAATGGAGTTGAATACCGGTGTAGAGACCAGGATACCCACGGCGAAGCCTACGATAGCGGTGTAGGGCGTGAGGGTGCCGGTGCCGCCGGCTACGTATGCCGGAGCTATCGACTTCACGACGAGACCGTAGAAGAATATCAGGCCTATACCGGCCACCACGGCCAGGATGATGCCCTTGACAGGCGTGGAGCCCGAGCTCTTGGATGTCATGCTGTAGATCTTGGTGCAGAGCACGATGGCGACGATAACGATCACCACACCCACCCAGAGCAGCAGCGGATTGCCGGGATAGACCTGCCCGCTGATGAGTATTAGGATGTAATTGAAGATGATACCGCCGATCCAGCCCAGACCGCCGCCCAGCGGGAAGCCGATTGACATACCGGCGATGGCGATGGCGGCGGTGAGGAAGATATTGGCGAAATTCCATACTATGCCGCCCAGCACGGCCCAGCCCAGCGACCCCGGATCACAGGTCTTGAGATTCTCGATAAACGACGGACCGTCGGAGCCGAACGACCCGAGGGTGAGCGCACCGATGATGGCGGTGATTACCAGACCGATGGTGAGATCCCAGTAGTAGAGCTCGAAGCTCCACTTCTTGTCCTGCACCATCTTGAGCGTGTTGCTCCATGAGCCCCAGCACAGGCAGCAGTAGATACAGCATATCAGCGCCAGGGCGTAGTTATTGACAAGTAACATGGCTCAGGTAATTACTCATGTACGTAGAGCTGCCAGCCCAGATAGGTGTCGATGGCCTCGCTGATGATGTCGGCCACGGCGGCGCGGCACATGCCCACGTGATGCTCGAAGCCGTTTTTGCAGATATATTTCATGAGTTTCTGCAGCTCGGGCACCTCGGTCACGGCGATACAGCCGTCCATTCCGTAGGGGTCGTTGGTCATCTTGCCTTCGCCGAGGTATGCCTTGATGCAGCCCTTGGGGTCATCGGTGGAGATACGGAAATATGTGAAGGGACCCTCGCTGACCTTGGCGTAGACAGCACCGAAGGTGTTGATCTTGCCGAGTGTGCGGCCCAGCACGCCCAGCGGGCCCAGCTTGAGGTTGTCATTGCCGATGAAGTGGCGGGGGAAGTTGCCGCAGTGGGTGCAGACGCATTTGTTGCGGTCTTCGGCGAAGTTGTTGTTCCAGTCGGCAAGGGCGGCGGGTTTCCTGGAGGCGAGGGTGAGGGCGAGCATCGACACAGCGCCGGCGATATCTGTCTCGCAGGCTGCGGGGATATTCTTCTCGGAGAGCATACTCATGGTCACGCAGGCGGCGCAGCCGTAGTTCTGTTCCAGCGAGTCCCAGCACTGTATGGCCACGGCGTCGACCTGATTGGCCTCGACCCAGCGCTCTACGGCCAGGCCGAAGCGGCACTGCTTGGCCACCTTGTCTTTGTATGCCTCGGGCACCTCGGCATATGAGGTGGTCTTCTCGATATATGCCTTGAGCTCGGGATCGTCCTCCTTGATGGCCTCGGCAGCGAAGATCACCTCGCTGAGGTCGGCGGGCACGACGGTGATGCCAGAGCGCTGCAGCAGCTTCTCGCTGGCGCGGCATGTATTGAATCCGAGCGGACGCGTGCCGATCTGGCCTACACGGCAGTGACGGAGGCCGTTGACCACGCGGCAGATGCCGGCGAAGCGGTTGATGTCCTCGGCCAGCAGTGGCGAGTAGATCGAGTATGTATGGAGTGTGGTGTCGGTGAAGGGTATGCCGTATTGGTATAGGTTGTTGCATACGGAGATCTTGCCGCAGAAGGCGTCGCGGCGGCTGTCGAGGTCTACCTTGTCGTTCTCGTCGTCGCAGGCCTGCACGAGCACGGGCACGTTGAGGTCGGCCACGGAGATGGCGTTGATGATGCCGATCTCAAAGCCGAAGTTGGGGAGCGATACGATGATGCCGTCGATGCGGTCGCGGTTGGCGCGGAAGAGCTCGGCGCATTTGAGGCCGTCTTCCCTGGTCTCGATCGAGCTGCTGCCTGTGGGTGTGGCGTCCTCGGGCAGGATCACGTAGTCATAGCCCTGCTCTTCGAGTGTCTTGAGCAGCTGTTTGCGCACGTCGCGTGCGAGTTCGGAGTTGAAGTAGGCGCGGGTGCCGATGATGACACCGAAGCATTGCTTTTTGTCAGTTTTCATGTTGTTATTTTAGGTAATTAGATGATTGTATTTTTTTGTGGCACTGTATCAAGGTCCAAGATTTGTAGGGACATGCCTTTGGCATGTCACAAGAGCACAATGATACTCGGTGCTACATGCCAAAGGCATGTCCCTACATATCGTTGAATCTGTATCTGCGGGGCGGGGGATCAGAAGAGGCGCCTGATGGCCTGGTGCCATCCGTCGCGCCATAACTTCATGGATGGGGTTACCGAGGGGTCGGGGTGGCGCACGGCACGGCTGTGGCGGGTGGCGGCGGCTTCGGCGAATGAGGTCCAGTAGCCCAGGGCGTATCGGTTGACGATGAAAGCTCCGTAGGCCGAGGCCTCTTCGATGTCTGAGATGTCGACGGGCACATCGAGGCAGTCGGCCTGGAATTGCATCAGGAAGTCGTTGCGTGTTGGGCCACCGTCGACTCGCAGACCCTTGACGATGATGCCGGCGCGGTCGGTCATCACGTTCACCAGATCGGTGATCTGATATGCGATCGACTCAAGGGCGGCACGGGCCACGTGAGCCTTGCCGGTGTCGAGCGTCATGCCCATCACGGCTGCACGCGCCTGCGGCTGCCACCACGGCGCGCCCAGTCCGGCGAAGGCTGGCACCAGATACACGCCCTCGTTGCTGGGGAGCGAGGTGGCCAGGGCCTCGGTCTCGGCGGGGCTGTCGATAAGCTGCAGCTTATCCTGTAGCCATTTGAGCGTGGCGCCCGTGCAGTGGATGTTGCCCTCGAAGGCATACCATACCTTGCCCAGGGCGGCGAAGCCTACCGATGTGACGAGTCCCTCGGGAGCCTCGGCGGCGTTGTCGCCGATATTCACCATCACCGATGAGCCGGTGCCGTAGGTAGCCTTGCCCAGACCGGCCTCGAAGCACATCTGTCCCACCAGCGCGCCATGGGAGTCGCCGATGGCACCGGCGATCACTACAGGCGAGTCGAAGATACCCTCGACGGTGGTGACGCCGAATACGCTGTCGCATGGCATCGGACGGGCGAGCATCGAACGCTCCACTCCGAAGAGCCTGAGCATATCCTCATCCCAGTCCATGGTGTGTATATTGAACAGCATCGTGCGCGATGCGTTGGTATAGTCGGTGACGAAGCTGCGTCCCTCGGTGAGCTTCCAGATGAGCCATGTCTCCATGGTGCCCATGGCCAGGGTGCCGGCCTTGGCCTTGTCGGCGGCGCCCTCCACGTTATCGAGGATCCACTTCACGCCGCTGGCCGAGAAGAACGGGTCTACGAGCAGTCCGGTCTTGGACTTCACCATAGCCTCGTGTCCGGCCTCCTTGATGCCGCGGCATATCTCCTCGCCGCGCATGCATTGCCACACCACGGCATTGCTCACGGGCAGGCCGGTCTCCTTGTCCCACACCACCACTGTCTCGCGCTGGTTGGTGATGGCGATGGAGAGCGATTCGGCGGCTATGTCCACACCGTCGAGCAATGTGCGTATGGCCTTGACTGTATTGGCATATATCTCCATGGCATCGTGCTCGACCCATCCCTTGCGGGGATAGATCTGCGAGTGCGCCACGTTGACACGCTTTTGCATCTTGCCGTCGGCGTCAAAGAGCATTGCCTTGGTGGCCGATGTGCTCTGGTCGATGGCTATTACTTGATTTTTCATGATTTAAGGTATTGTATGTAGCTATTTTCGCGAAGATACGAATTTCTTTGCAGATTCCACTATGCCGTCGGCATCGAGGCCGTAGTGATGGAAGATCTCGGTGTTGGTGCCGTGTACCACATCCTCGTCGGGTATGCCCAGGATCCTGACGGGCACGGGATCCTCGGATATGATCTCGGTGACCATGGCTCCCAGGCCGCCGAAGCGGCTGTGCTCCTCGACCGTGATGATGCGGCCTGTATCGCGGGCGGCGTCGATCACCGCCTGTGTGTCGCAGGGCTTGATCCACGACATATCGAGCACCCTGGCCGAGATACCCTCGGAGGCCAGACGGCGGCCGGCCTCGAGCGCGTGCCACACGGTCTCGCCGGCGGCGATTATGGTAAGGTCGGAGCCCTCCATCAGCTTGTTGGCTTTGCCCGGAGCGATGGCGGCATCCTCGTCGGTGTATACATCGGGCACACCCGCACGGCCCACACGCACGTAGGTGGGATGCGGGTAGTCGATGAGCAGATCCACGAGCTTTCGTGTCTGGGCGGCATCGGCCGGCAGCACCACATTCATCGCGGGAAATGTGCGCAGCGCGGCGATGTCGTGCAGGCTGTGGTGGGTGGCGCCGAGCGCTCCGTAGGCCACACCGCCGCTCACGCCCAGCACCTTGACCGGATTGCGGCTGTAGGCCATGTCTACCTTGACCTGCTCAAGGGCGCGTGCCACGTAGAAGCATGCCGGACCGCAGGCAAACACCTTCTTGCCGCTGTGGGCCAGGCCGGCGGCGATACCCACGGCATCCTGTTCGGCGATACCGCACTCCACAAACTGCGCGGGCAGCTCCCGGGCAAAATCGGTGAGGGTCACCGAGCCGCGGGCATCGGTGGTCACCACTACTATATCTCTGTCTTCACGTGCTTTTGCAAGCAATTCTTCGGTAAAGCTCTTTCTGCAGGCTTTCATCACAGTGATTTCTCTAATTCGACAATGCGGTTGGTTATCTCTTCGACAGCCTGGGCGTGCTGCTCGGCCGAGGGCACGCCGTGGTGCCACGAGGCCTGGTTCTCCATAAAGGAGATGCCTTTGCCTTTGGTGGTCTCTGAGATCACCAGATGGGGCTTGTCTGACTTGTAGTCGATACTGGAGAAGCAGTCGACTATATCGGCGATGTTGTCACCATTGATACGCACCACGTCCCATCCGAAGGCGCTCCAGCGGGCCTCGATGTCTTCGAGCGACATCACGTCCTCGGTGTTGCCGCTGATCTGCAGGTGATTGCGGTCGATGATAGCCACGAGATTGCCGAGGTGATACTGGTTGGCGGCCATGGCGGCCTCGTAGATCGAGCCTTCGCCCTGCTCACCGTCGCCCATCACCACGAATGTGCGGTAGTCACGGCCGTCCATCTTTGCGGCCAGGGCCATACCCACACCTATGGGCAGGCCATGCCCCAGGGCACCGGTATTCACCTCGATTCCGGCTACCTCGATTGTAGGATGGCCGGAGAGCACCGATCCGTATTTGCCGAGTGTATCGGTGACGGCCGGATCGAGAAATCCTTTTGATTCGAGTGTGACATAGAGGGCCTCGACGCAATGTCCCTTGCTGAGCACGAAGCGGTCGCGGTCGGGATCATCCACCTTGTCGGGAGATACGTTCATTATTTCAAAATATAGAGCTGTGAGCATATTCAGACAAGAGAGGTCTCCACCGATATGCCCGGCACGGGCTGCATAGACCACGTCTATGAGCCGCTTTCTGTTTTTTTCGGCCTGCAAGGCCAGCTCCTTTACATTCATGGAAAAATTGACTATATTATTATATATAAGTAGCTGTTGATATCATATACTGCAGATGGGGTCAGTGGCGCACCGACACTTTCTTGCCGCCGACTATGTAGATGCCCCCCGGAAGGCCGCGGGTGGCTTCGGCTGCCGGTATGTCACTGCGTATCATCATGCCCTGCATGTTGTATACGTTGACATGGCCCGAGGGTGAGACCGCACTCTCCACTGACGCTTGCGGATCATTTGATAGGAAGATGCTCCTGATCCTGAAAGGCTGTCCGCCACGTGTCCAGAAGCCGGCGATATAGATATGCGACGGATCCAAGGTGCGCCCTTTGTCCGACTTAAGGGTGCGTAGATCTACCACCACCCTGGTGCGACCGTTGAAATCGGTCATGGCAGGATCAGACCAGTAATTGTCAATGTCGAAAAGACGTAGCGAGAGGCCGCAGCTTTCGGCCCATTCCGTCTCGCATATCAGATAATTGTAATCAGACATATCGAGACCTTCGGCATATTTCCATCCGGCAAAGCCCCATTGTCCGGTTACAACCTGTGAGATATTCTCGTCAAAGCTGCCGGTCTCCCATATCGACGGATTGAAATATCCGCCTTTGAGCGGGAAGGGGGTAGAGATGAAATCGTAGCTCAGTGAGTGGGTAGCTCCGTCAAGAGTATATGAGATGTCGCATACTGTCTCACCTGGCCTAATAGCCTTGAAGTAATTGTTTTCCCATGTCATCACGCCCGGGTCGGCGATATCCACGCTGATGTCTCCGGGCACATTGAAATCGAATCCCAGACCGCGGTCGGCTATGAGTGCCGCACTGATAGTGCTCCCGGTCATGATAATCCGGTCTCCGTGGTCGGGCCCGGCGTCGTCGCCCTTGCGCGGAGAGAAGAACAGATTCACGCTCTCAGGGTCGGGGAGCCTGACGCCGGCATATTCCTCATACCAGTGGTATGTAGGCCAGATACATCCCTGCGGATCGTTGTACATCGTGTAGTGTCCCTCCGAGCCGGGCTGTCCGTTATAGTTCTTGAGCAGCTCTGGCCCCGTGAATATCATCCATCCCACATTGCCGGTGCGGTCGGCCAGGAGCTTGAAGTTGGCACCGAATCCGACTCCGAGCATCCATCCCGTGATACTCTTGCCCCATGATGCCTGATATACACCGGGCAACCAGTCCATTTCGGTGACAAGCATCGGAGCTATTGCGGCGCATGGCTCGATCTGATTCTTCCACCCGGCCGAGAAAGAATCGAAGCCACCGCCGTAGGCGCCTCCGAGCTCGTGGGAGGGCTCGAGTGCATCGCTACCGTACCAGCCCGGATATACGTGTACGGCATAGCCGATATTCTCTCCCTGCACGGGATACCTGGCGAATCCGGCGTATTGCGACTGGTATCCGGTGCCGGGCACCCAAAGTATGTTATGGCAGCCGTTGGCACGCATCAGATCGACTATCTCTTGAAAAAACTGAGTGAGCGCCCTTTGCGCAGGGTCGCTCCAGGATGAGTAATTGCCGTCATCGCCGAGTATGTCGACAGGCTCGTTGGCGAGCTCAAACATGATATGAGGGTTGTCTGTAAGTCTCTTTACGGTGGACACATATTCCCACACGCGTTTGAGGTATTTATGGTATTCGCCGCCCACCTCGATATGTTGCGGACATACACCCGGGGGACGCATCACTACGTACAGCCCCTTGGCGACAGCATACTCGGCCATAGGGATGAACACCTCATCTAGATATTTCTTAAAACGGTAGAAGTCAAATGCGGAGATGTCGGCCTCGCCATCGGTGCGCACTCCCGGTGTGTTGCTCCAGTAGGGGTCCATGTGCATCCTCACGTATGTCATCTTCCAGCCGGCATCCATGATGCCGTCGATGATTCCTTGATTATACTCAAGGCAGGCATTGACATCGTAGTTGTTCCATTTCGTGCCCTGTTCGTTGAACCACGGGCTGTAGGTCTGGCCGAAACCGTGCAGGTTGACGTGATTGCCTTCTTCATCGACAAGCCACCGCCCCTCTACATGTAGTCTGGGCATGGGCATACCGGGCCATGCATACATCACCCCCGATACAAGCAGTGCTGCAAAAAGTGTGGCAATCTTTATAATGTTCATGGTATGATTACTGGGAATAAGATTTGGATTGACAAATGTAAATAAAAAAAACGAGAATAGTGCACCCTGCGCCACAAAATTTTATCGCGGAGTATGTGTGATGCCCATAGAATCACGAAATGTAATAAAATTAGGAAATTAAGTAGAAAAGTCTTATTTTTGCACGGCCTAATCACCGGTAGGGTGGTGAGGCGTATGTCAAATTAATAGAAAAAGCCTTGGACTTAGACCCTTTACCAGCCCTGCAGCCTTTGGGGCTGATACTTTTAGACATGCCGCAATTTGGTGCGTCACAAATCATCACACTTGTCATATCGCTGCTGGCACTGCTTGTGTCGGGATTCATCTCGGGCAGCGAAATAGCCTATTTCTCACTCACTCCGGCGCAGATAGAGGAGCTCGACGACGATACACCGCGCTCACGCTCGATACTGCGGCTGCTGAAGAATCCGCAGCGGCTACTCGCCACAATCCTGATAGCCAACAATCTGGTCAATGTCACCATAGTGGTGCTCACCAACTATGCCCTCGGGCCCGTATTCAGCAATATGGGAGCCGTGCTGAGCTTTATCCTGCAGTCGGTGATCATCACATTCCTGATCTTGCTATTCGGCGAGATACTGCCCAAGATATATTGCTCGAACTATCCGCTGAAATGGGCGAGATTCGCCGCTCCTGGCCTCAGCTTCGCCAGCGCGCTGTTCCGCCCCCTCTCGGGGATGCTCGTGCGCTCCACCACTATCGTCAACCGAGTGGTGACCAAGCAGACCCACAACATCTCCACCGATGATCTGTCGCAGGCACTCGATATCACAGATGTCAAGACCAAGGATGACAAGGAGATACTGCAGGGCATACTGCGATTCGGCGACACCCAGGCCTCGGAGATCATGACACCGCGTATCGATATGGTGGGCATAGAGTCGGACAGCACGTTTGATCAGGTGCTCGATATCGTGATCAAGACCGGATATTCGCGCCTGCCTGTATATGACGGCACCCAGGACAATATACTCGGGATACTCTACTCGCGTGACCTGCTGCCGTATATCGGACCTGAGCAGAAAGCGGGCTTTGACTGGCACACGCTGCTGCGCCAGCCTTATTACGTGCCGGAGTCGAGGCTTATCGACGACCTGCTCGAGGATTTCCGCAAGCTCAAGATACATATGGCCGTGGTGGTGGATGAATACGGCGGCACACAGGGACTGGTGACCATGGAGGATGTGCTAGAGGAGATCGTGGGTGACATCAATGATGAATATGACGATGATGACAGCATGTATACCCGCCTGTCTGACGATACTTATAATTTTGACGGACGTATACCGCTGACTGATTTCTTCCGTATCACGGGCGTGAACGAGCATGATTTCGGCGATGCGGCCGAGGACGCCGAGACTCTGGCCGGGCTGCTGCTGGAGATACGCGGCGACTTCCCTAAGGAAAAGGAGCCTATGGTGTACGGCCCTTGCCGTTTCCTGGTGCTGAAGGTGGCCGACCACCGCATCATATCCGTGAGGGTGAAGGTAATGCCGGAGCAGCAGAAGTGATGAGAGCGCTGATTCCCGCCATATTTGCCGCGCTGATGTCCACGGCATGCTCGTCTGACACGGCACATACTCCTGTGCCGCGGCGCACGGCCTTTCCGCGAATCGCGCTCCACGACTCTGTCTACACCGCTGCCGACAGCCTGCCCGTGCATCTCGAGCTCAACTCCGCGCTCTCGCCCCGGGTGACGATCCGCCCTGACGGCTCGGCGTGGCTCACCGCCAGGTATCCGACCTACAACGCCACCCTGTATGTCACGGTATCACCGGTCGACCAGAGCAATGTGGAGAGTGTGATCGACAACCGCACCGAGCGCATACACCTGAATATCAACGGAGCGGGCATGAGCATCGAGGAGAGTGACAATGCTGCCGGCTATCACAGCAATATCGTGTCGACATTATCGCCATCGTCCACGCCGCTGCAGTTTATCGCTGTCAGGACAGACCATCCGCGATGGGTGGTGTCGGGGTCGGTGTTTTTCGACGGCATATCATCCTCTACTCCGCTCGACTCCATCAAGCCTGTGCATGATGCCGTGCGCCGCGACCTGCGCCATGCCATGCTCACCCTCTCGGACATATGAGAGATATACGTATCATAGTGATTGAGGATGTGACCGTGGCCGTCGCCGACATCGATGCCGTTGAGGGCTCAAGACGCGAGGCCGAGCGGG
>CAZBWZ010000021.1:0-28034 GCA_964495725.1 uncultured Bacteroides sp. | reverse complement strand
TGACGCGGATGTGCTTGCCGTTGACGATGAGCTCGCTCTTCTCCATGTCATAGTCCACTGTGCCGTCGAAGCGACCGTGCATTGTGTCATACTTGAGCATGTAAGCCATGTAGTCAACAGGAAGGAGGTCGTTGATTGCTACTACCTCGATGTCGTCACGCTTGGTCGAAGCGCGGAATACGAAACGACCGATGCGGCCAAAGCCATTAATACCTATTTTTGTCATAATTTATTGATATAAATTGGGTTATGATTTCCTATCAATTGTATGTAACCTAAAAACGGCGGTTTTTTACCATTTACGCTGCAAATTTACAAATTAATGTTGGATTTTGTATGTCACCGCCGCGTGTTTTTTGGTTAAAATGATATAAAAATACCTCTGACACAAAATACAAAAGATAAAGCCCGGCCGCCATAGGGGCCGGGCTTGTATCAGTAGGTTACGATAGATCAGCGGAGGATGTCAGCGATGTTGAAGTTGGCGAACTCAAGATCGGTGAGGGCCTTCTTTGCCATGTTGCTGTCGAGGCTGACTGCCTTGGCGAGGTTGGTGGCAACCATAGCCTGGTTGTTGGTGCGGGCACCGAGGACAGCCTTGAGATAGTAGGTGGTGGCGTCAGGATTCTTCACGGCGTCGAGGATCTTGCCAGCTTTGCTGTAGTTCTGTGTAAGGATCTGTGAGAGCGCTGAGTTGTTGGATGCGATGTCACCGAATGCCTTTGCTGCTGCAGCATTGTCGCCCATCTTCATATAGTAAGTACCGAGGGCGGCGCCGAGGCCGTTAGCACCGGCAGCTGTGCCGAAGAGCTTGTTGGCGGCGCTGTAGTTGCCGTTGGCGAGCTCTACGAGACCGAGGTTCATAGCCACGGCGTTGTTGTTGGGCATGAGGCTCTTGGCCTTGTTGAAGTCGGCAGCGGCGGCTGTGAGGTTGCCGGCGAGGTATTCAGCGTAGCCGAGGTTGTTCCAGGTGCGGCCGTCGTTGGGGAAGAACTGGCTTGCGGCCTTGTAGGCGGCCAGCTTCTGGTTGTTGTCCTTAAGCAGGTTGGCGGCATAGAGGATCTCCTCTACGGTGAGCTGGTTGGGAGCTGTCTGCACCATAGCGATGAGCTCTTCGTCGGTCTTGCCGATCACGTCGATAGAGGCTGTGATGCGTGAGTAGCGGAGCTGGGGCAGGATCTGGTCGGCGATGACGGGATATACCTCAGCGAGATTGCGCAGCTGCACTTCGCGCTCCTCGGGGTCGTTGAAGTTAGAGAGGACGCTGAGGATAAGGCCCTTGTCCTGGAGGTTGCTGGCCTCGACGAGCTTGCGGAAGCCTTCCCAGTCTTCAGCTGTGAAGTTCTTGGTGATGTCAACACCCTGGATAGCATCGGCAGCCAGACGCTTGGCTACATATGCGTCGGTGTTTTTCTCACGGTTTTCGGCAAGGTTGTAGTTGAAGTCGTATGATCCGTCGGGCGAAGCGTATGACTTGATGTTGATTTCCTGGAGAGCGTAGTTGGGATTGCTGCGTGTGGCGTCGATCTGGCCCCAGAGCTGCTGCATCTGCTCGGTGGTGAGCTGATTGTCGCGGATATTGGCCACGTTGATGAGGAACATGATGTCGGCGGCATACTTCTCGTTGATGATGCGCTGGAAGCTGTCTTCGGTGATGCAGGGCTCGATGTTGCCGGCCGATGCCATATATGCTGTGCCGATCACACCCTTGGCGACAGCCACGCGGGGCAGGACGTATTCCTTGTTGCCCTGGCGCACGTTGAATGCGAGCTCAAGAGTGCTCTGGGCCATGTCGGGATTATAGGCGAAGCCTACGGGGATTGTCACTGAGCCGCCGTTGTCATAGCTTACGACAGGAGCGTTGCCGCGCACGTTCTGGCCCTGGAACGAGTAGGCCTGCGAAGCAGTCTCGGTGCCGTTGTACACAAGATAGGGAGTCACGGTCACTTCGGCGTTCTTTACGAAGAATTTCGGGGGGATGTTTGCGGTTACGGTAGCGGGTACCTTCTCGCCCACCACCTCAAGCGGATTGGGGTTAGTGGTGAAATAGTCGGCTGAGAAATCACCAAGTTTCTTGGAGCAAGAGCTGACCATAAGCACAGCACCGAAAGCGGCAACCAAGCCTAATTTTTTGTTCATAGCTTTTGTATTTAAATAGTTTGACGTGTATTGTAACAATCTGATACGTTAGTTTAGCGCAAAGATATATATAAAATTCGTGAAAATTATTATTTTAACTATTTTTTTAACACTTTCGGGCAATCTTGACATCGCTATGTCTTCTGATACTCACTGGGCGACATGCCCGTGAGATGCTTGAAGAACTTGCCGAAGGATGATTGGGTTGAGAAATTGAGTGAATATGCGATCTGCTGGATGTTTTTGTTGGAGAAGCGCAGCATGTTTTTGGCCTCAAGTATCACGAATTCGTCGATCCACTCGGCGGCCGAGCGGCCCGTGGCCTCCTTGATGATACGTGACAGATATTTGGGCGAGATGAAGAGCTTCTCGGCATAGAAGTCGAGGGTGCGCTCCCTGAAGTGGTGCAGCTGCAGCAGACGCAGGAAATCCTTGACGTATCCCACGCGGCGGTTGAGGCTCTTGGTGTCCTTGTCGATTGTCTCTGACGTGATCTTGTTGGCTATCTGCATCAGCTGATACAGTATGGCCTGTATCAGCGAGCGGGATATGCTCTTGGAGAACATGCTGTTGGTGTTTAGCACGGCGTTGTGGTTCATCAGGTGCATGTATTCGGCCATCACCTTTTCTTCGAGCTTGTTGAGCTTGAGTATGGGCGAGGGCTCCTTGACATAGAGCGATTGCAGGCTCAGCGCGTTGATGTCGATATTGATATCGTAGAGCAGCTGCGGCGATATGAAGAGCAGGTAGGCGTCGATATTCTCCCAGTCGACCGACTTGACGGTGAGCACCGAGCGGTGTGTCATCACCATGACCGAGCTGCTGGTGACGCTAAACGAGCGTGCGTTGATCTGCACCTCCATGCTGCCGTCCACCACCACGAGCATCATGAATCCGTCGAAGCGCAGGCTGCCGTCGATGACGGGCAGGTCACGCGATGTGGGCTGTATGCGCGAGAATATGTAGTCGTCGCCCAGACGGCTGTAGTCTCCCGCATATTTCTCCAGGCCTGTGACGTATGGAAATGTTATTGATTCTTCCATGGGCGCGGTCAGTTTTTGTTGAGTGATTCGAGTATGCCGTTGAGCTCCTCCTCGGTGGCCGTGAGTTTTTTCTCGCAGGCCTCGAGCAGCTCCTTGGCCCGGCGGGTGAGGGCGGCGAGCTTGTCGATGTCGCAGGCGTCGCCCTGTATCTCGGATATGATCGAGTCGAGGCGGGTGACGGCTTCCTTATATGATAATTGTGTAGCGGGTATATTTTCTTCCATGGCGGGATATAGGGAGATTTATGATCGGGAGGATATTATTCTGTAGCGTATGGCCGGGTCTCGCTGACGGTCGAGATTATCGTGCCGCCGGCAAGCAGGGTCTCGACCCGGGTGCCCGGGGCTATATCGCAGGGCGAGGTCACCGCGTGGCCACCGATACGGGTGATGGAGTAGCCCCGGCGCAGGGTGGCCTCGGGCGAGAGGGCGTCGAGAAGCCGCGACGAGGATTCGAGCCGCTGCCGCTCGCGTGCCAGGGCGAAGGCGACGGCATCTGACAGAGCGGCAGCGCGTGCGCCCAGCAGGCTGCGGCGCGGGGCTATGCAGCACTCGGCCATAGCCGGCAGTGTCATGCGCGCGCGGTCGAGATCGCGGCGTCGGCGCTGCAGGGCCGCCCGCGCGGTCTCGGGCAGCATACCGCGCACATAGGCCAGATGCTCGCGACTGTCGCTTATCCTCATGGCCAGCAGATGGCGTATGTCGGCTGCCTGATGCTGCAGCCTGGCAAGCAGGCTCTCGCCACGGCTCACCAGCCATTGTCCGGCCGCCGTGGGGGTCTTGAAATATGAATTGGCCACATAATCGACCAGAGTGACATCGCGGTCGTGACCCACAGCCGTGAATACCGGCAACGGGAATGTGGCTATCGCAGCGGCGAGGTCGTAATTCTCGAATGCCAGGAAATCGGATGTGGCTCCGCCGCCACGGGCTATCACCACCACGTCAAAGTCGGCGGCGCTGGCGGCGATACGGTCAAGGGCGGAGATCATCGAGGCCGGAGCCTGCTCGCCCTGCATCAGGGCGGCGAATAGCGTCACCTCAAAGCGTATGAGGTGGGGATTGGTCTTTGCCTCGAGCAGCTGCCTCACGAAATCGCCGTAGCCGGCTGCGGTGCCTGACGATACCAGGGCCACGCGCTGTGGCACAGCCACACGCTCCAGCCCCCGGTTGAGCTCATAGATGCCGGCTGCCTGCAGCCTGAGGATGCTCTCCTGACGGCGGCGCATCAGGTCACCCATCGTGTAGCTTGAATCTATATCGGTGATGACCAGCGACATGCCGTAGCTCTCATGAAAGGTCACGGTGACACACACCATCACCTTGATGTGCGAGGTAAACCGCTGCCCGGTCTGCATCTCAAACTGCCGCGACAGCCTGGCGTAATCACCGGCCCATATCACGGCGCGCGCACGGGCAGTGGCCTGTCCGGTGGCTTCGTTCTTCTCTATGAGCTCAAGATAGCAGTGGTGTGTGGCCCTCACATCCGATGTCTCGGCTGTGATCCACACGCTCCTCAGCTCAGGGCTCGACTCGAGCTTATGCTTTATGAGGGCATTGAGATGCGATAATGTGATCGACCGGCGCTGTTGCATGTGCGTTACTTATCGATACGGAATTTCTTTCCGGTCCATTTATAGGTGAGATGCGGCTTGAGCACGGCGAGCGCCTCAGGCGTATCACCTGCGGTATAGTAGGCCTGCATGTTGTTGTCGGCCACCACGGTGGATGTGGCGGGATCGAAATGCATGGAGGCGAGCACAAAGGGCACATCTCTCTGTATGTCGGCTATATTACGCAACTGATCCCTGGGCAGCCAGTCGGCGAGCGTAGGCTCGATGCTGATACGGCCCGTGAGATTGTGCCATCCGGTGTCGTAGAATGTCACGCGGCTGTCGGCCACGGGTGTGGCGATTGTCTCTATCACCCCTATCACCTGATTCCTGCCCGTGGGGTTGAGCACGAATATCTCGGTGGTGATATCCTCACCGGTTATCATCTTCAGGCAGTCGTCGTCGAGCGAGATGATACGGCAATCGGCTCCGAAGGTATTCTGCGACGGGGTGTCACGACCGGCGTCATAATAGGTGAGCATGTCCTGACGTGTCTGCGGCTCAAGCAGGGGCAGCACATCCGCCGGAGCCGTGGTGAAGCAGTTGCGCGCTATCAGCCGGGATGCCACGGCCGCGGTATCGGCGGGCTGTGAGGCACTCGCGCCTGCGGCTGTGAGCAGCGCCAATATCACCATTGTAATCCTGATTGTCCTTATCATAAGCTTGACTTGTTATCTGATATGCTGATGTCGTGGGTTGTCTGTAATCTCACGATTGTCATTTCTTACGCTTTTTGCTGCGGCTCTTGTAGTCTTTGGCCGGGTCGGCGATCTCGCTGTAGAGATGCTGGCCGAAGAACTCGCTGCCCTTGAGGGCGGCCACCGTGCGTTTGGCATCGGCCTTGGGTATGTCGAAGAGGGTGTATCCCGGCATCAGGTCGATACGTCCGACATCGACGCGCTTGCCCGGCACGTTCTTGTTGAGCAGCTCTATGAGGTTGCCGGCGTAGAATCCGTCAGACTTGCCCACGCTGACATATATCCTGGCCATTCCGGCCTCGGCGGTGCGGCGGTCTTTCTCGGCCTCAGACTCAGGGCGGCGGTTTTTCTTGCCTTTGCGATCGCCCTTGGCAGGCTTTTCGTCGATGAAGTCGATTTTCGGAGCGTCCTTGTAATAGTCGAGCAGTCGGTTGAATTCGAGCGAGAGCACACGCTTGAGCAGGTCGTCGGTGCTGAGCCACGACAAGCGCTTGCTCACTCCGCGGAAGTATTGGTCGATCTGCTCGTCGTGTACCTCTACCTTTTCCAGCCGGTCGGCGAGGCTATAGAGCTGCTTCTCGATGATATGCTCGGGAGTGGGCACCTCGCGGCGCTCGAATTTCTTGCCGATGATGCGCTCGATCTCGCGCAGGCGTCCTTTCTCGCGCGAGTGTATGATGGCTATCGACACACCGGTCTTGCCCGCACGGCCCGTACGGCCCGAGCGGTGGGTGTATACCGATGTATCCTCGGGCAGGCCGAAATTGATGACATGGGTGAGGCTGTTGACATCGAGTCCGCGGGCGGCGACATCAGTGGCCACGAGCACGGGCAGCACGCGATCGCGGAATTTCTTCATCACCAGGTCGCGCTGCTGCTGCGAGAGATCGCCGTGCAGGGCCTCGGCATTATAGCCGTCGGCTATGAGCTTGTCGGCCACCTCTTGTGTGTCGCGGCGGGTGCGGCAGAATATTATCGCGTATATATTGGGTGAATTGTCGAGTATGCGCTTAAGGGCCAGATATTTGTCACGGGCGTTGACCATATAATATATGTGCCGTACATTTTCGGCTCCCTCGTTGCGGTTGCCCACCACTATTTCCTCGGGGTCGTGCATGAATTGAGAGGCGATGCGGGCCACCTCCTTGGGCATGGTGGCCGAGAACATCAGCATCTTGCGCTGCTCGGGCACATGCGACAGTATCTCGTTGATCGAGTCTACGAATCCCATGTTGAGCATCTCATCGGCTTCGTCGAGCACCACGGTGTGTACGTCAGATAGCTTTACCACGCCCCTCTTGATCAGGTCGATAAGTCTGCCGGGCGTAGCCACTATGATCTGCACGCCCTGGCGCAGCTGCCTGATCTGGCTCTCTATCGACGAGCCGCCGTAGACGGGCAGCACCTCAAGCTCGGGCACATACTTGGAATAATCGGCGAGGTCGCCGGCTATCTGCAGGCATAGCTCGCGTGTGGGCGCGAGCACCAGAGCCTGGGGCACGCGGCGCGATGTGTCGATGCGCTGTATCAGAGGCAGGCCGAAGGCAGCGGTCTTGCCCGTGCCGGTCTGCGCCAGACCCACGAGGTCATGGTCGCCGTTAAGCAATGCCGGTATCACTTTTTCCTGCACGGGCATCGGTTGCTCGTAACCCATCTCTTCTATCGCTTTGAGCAGCGGGGCGCTCACACCTAATTCTTCAAATGTTGTCATAATTAATATATTGTTAAGGCGCGACTCGCAGGCCCCGCCGACGTTATGCGGCCTATATCGACCATTCATAATATCAACAATTTTGCGCCCCGTATAGTTTTTGCCGCCATATCTCAGCTACAAAGTTAGGCATTATTCCTGAATATTTAATGAAGTCGTATAAACTTATTACAAAATGTTAATTCCATAAATGGTGTTACCCTCATTAATTTGTAATAAGTTTAAACGACTTCAATGTTTTGGATTTTTAATATTATTTGTAAATTTGTCATCATGAACCGCAACCTGTTTTTATATGGGCCCCTCCCGCAATATCGTACATATCATCAGCCGACTTGCCTGCAGCCGCAATTTCATCATCACGCTGGTGCTCGCCGTCGGTCTGTCGCCCATATATCTGTTTCCGGAGTATTTCATTCCGCTGACTGACAGCACCGAGCAACTGTATCCGTTTGTGCTCGAGACCAAGCGTATGCTCTCCACCGGCTCTCCCTGGTGGACATGGCAGTCGTTTCTGGGCGACAATTTCATAGGGGCGTATGCCTACTACACATTCACACGCCCGCTGTTGCTCGCGGTGTGCCTGCTGCCCTACAGATATGTAGGAGCGGGTATCGTGGCGTCGGTATACCTCAATTTCCTTATCCTCGCGTGGCTCACGTCATGCTATCTGCGCGTCATGGGATTCGGCGGCAGGCTGCGGCTTATCGGCTGCCTGCTCTTCACGCTCTCGTCGTTCATGATATGCCAGCTCTTCTACTGCATGTTCTTCGAGCCGGTACAGGCCTTTGTGATACTGCTCATATGCATAGAGAGGTTTCTGCAAGGGCGCAGGTATTCATTGACCGCACTCACGCTCGCGAGCTTTGCCGTGGCTTTCGTCAACTATTATTTCATGCCGGCCTCAATCATAGCTGCGGCCATATATTTTCTATGCAGGACACTCTGCTGCTACCGCGAGCGGTGGGCGGGCCTGACGCTGAAGGCCGCCGGATGTGTGTGTCTGGGCGTGCTGATGGCTGCGGTGGTGATATTTCCGGTGATGATGTATCTGTCGGGCTCCTCACGCGCCGGTGCCGCGGGCGCCAACCTCAATATCGCATACGGTAACAACTGGGGCTTGCGGATGCTGTCGCTCATAGCCCCTACTCCTTACGAAGGCAAGCTCCGTCTGCTTGATGTAGACAGCGGCTACAACATGAACATGGCATACCTGGGGATATTCGGTCTGCTGCCGTTTTTATTCTATGCCGCGCGTCACCGCCGCAGCTGGATCACGATCTTGTGCGCGGTATATATCGTATTCCTCGTGACACCGCTCAACGGGCTCTTCAATCTATTCACACATCCCTATTACACACGCTGGTGTTACGCGCTGATAATGGCTGTGCTCATAGCCACGCTCAGCTATCTCAGGGAGCGGAGCGGACGCCTGATACCCCGACGGGCTACGCTGGTCTACTGCGCGGTCTCCCTTGTGTGTCTCGCCGCCGTGTATTGTTATGCGGTATTCGTAAGGCTATATCTCGGAGCCTTTGAGTTGGATGATTCATGGGGCACGTACATAGCCGCTTCGGTCTTACTGCTGCTCAATCTCGGGGGCCTGCTGCTGCTTACCCGCCGCCCGGTATTGTCACGGCCATGGATACGCACGTGCATATCCTCAATAGTGGTGATCGCCATATTGCATTGTTTGTTTTTATCATACCGCTACGCGCAGTTGCCCGTAGGCGAAAACAACATATATGAGACCATGGTGAGGCTGACCGACTCCAGGAGCGAATGTGACACCTTCACAAGCCGCACCTTCTATGAGCCGCACCCCCGGAGACACGACAAGAACGTAAACTACCACCTTATCAGCAACCGCCAGTCCCTACCGACCTACATCTCCACATCGAATCCGGCCACCATAAGACTTTCATACCTCCTCAATCACTCCATCTCTTGGAATATCTTTATCGACCGATACCATGAATCGGCATTTACATTACTGTCTGTCAAAGACTTCGACAGATTTAGCAGGCACCCCTACAGCCAAGTGCCGGAGGCGGCCCTGCGTGGCGACAGGTACATACCCATGGGCATGGCCTACGACCGGTATTCGGTAATGGATGACTCACTTGCCGATATAGATCATGCACGAAGACACGACATACTGCGCGGTATGCTCGCATCCGTGCTGATCGACAAGGCCGATGAGACCGAGCTATCGAGATATATGTCGCCTGTGGAGTTTCGCGATTCGCTGCCCTTAGACTCGCTCGTGGCCGCACGCCGTGCCTGCACATGCGACTCATTCAAAGGAGACAGCCACGGATTCACCGCCACCATCTCGCTGCCCGACACGATGGTGGTGATGTTCAGCGCGGCCGCCGATCCGGGCTTCCGGGCCACTATCGACGGAAAGCCCACGAAAATATACAATGTCAACATGGGTATGTCGGCGTCTGTCGTGCCCGCCGGTAGGCATACCGTCAGGTATGAATACTTCCCACCGGGGCTACGTCAGGGAGCCCTCGTCTCGCTGGTGGCCCTGATGGTATTCCTCGGCCTGACGGCGGCGGAATACCGCTTGTCACGGCGCGCCGCCCATTCCGGCAGCCACTCATGACAGACATCTCCTGTCTCTAATATTTTTCTTCAAGCCGCAAAGTAATCACAATATAAAATGAATCATATCAAGACGGTGGCCAATGCCGTGATTTCGTGTTACAGCAAGTATGCCCGCTTTGGCGGACGCACATCAAGGCAGGAATTCTGGTTGTTCTGCCTTTTCAATATGGTGGCCGCAGCCCTGCTGTATCTTTCAGGATGGCTCACCACCCACAGCGGTCAGGGCGATCCCGTCTTTCTGTGGATTCTGTGCGGCTACTATGTACTTGCCTCCGCGCCGCCCACTCTCGCGGCCGCCACGAGGCGGCTTCACGATACAGGCCGCAGCGGATACTTCATGCTGTGGCTGCTGGTGCCCGTCATCGGCAACGTGATACTCGCCGTGTATCTGGCTATGCCCGGTGTGGCGGCTCCCGACCGCTACGGCCCCGCGCCCCGGGCATAGGAATGGCGGTGGCGATTTACAAGTTTTATAGATTTTATACGGTATATTTTGACGACTTTTAGTAAATTTGCAAACAATTTGCAGAAGAATGGCATCGTTTGAGTCGATACAAAATATCATCCGTCCTGAGCTCGATAGGCTCAACAGACTTATACGCAACAGCTTAAGCTCTGACAATGCGCTCATGCGACAGGTTACGGAGAGGTATCTGCGCACCACGGGCAAGCAGGTGCGCCCCATGATGGTGCTCCTGTCGGCCAAGCTTTTCGGAGAGGCCAATCACACGGCGATGCTCTCGGCAGCGGCCGTGGAGCTGCTGCACAACGCGTCGCTCATACACGATGATGTGGTCGATAACTCCAAGATGCGCCGCAACGCCCCTACGGTAAATGCCGTATGGGACAATCACGTGGCCGTGCTCGTAGGTGATTTCTTCCTGTCCACGGCCATGATCAAGGCCAACGAGACCCGCGACATCGCCATAATCGACCTGCTCTCGGATCTGGGCAAGCAGCTGTCGCTGGGCGAGCTGGAGCAGATCTACAATGCCCACACCCACACACTCAGCGAAGATGCCTATTTCAGTGTGATCAGACAGAAGACCGCGTCGCTGTTCGTCACCTGCGCCAGTATGGGATGTATCGCCGCAGGCGCCGACGAGGCCTCGACTGCCCGGGTGATACATTTCGCCGAGCTCTTCGGCCTGTGCTTCCAGATCCGCGATGACATATTCGACTATTTCACCGATGACAAGGTAGGCAAGCCCACCGGCAACGATCTGCGTGAGGGCAAGATGACGCTGCCTCTGATCCATTCACTGATCAGCGGCACAGGCCCGGAGAACGAGTCCATGCGCAGTCTTGCCGCCAAAGACATCCTGTCTGACGATGAGATCTCCCGGCTCACAGCCTACGCCGTGGCCTGCGGAGGCATAGACTACGCTTACGACACCATGGCGCGTCTGCGCGACGAGGCCCGCGGGTGTCTCGCTCCGCTGCCAGCCACTCCGGCCAGAGCTGCCCTGCTCGATCTGCTCGACATCATCATCGCCCGCGACTATTGATCCGCCCCGCCCGCGCGATAATCCCCCTTGCATTCATTTCCCCATTAAAGCGACATCCCCGCTGCGATGCCAAGGCGTCGCAGCGGGGATGCGAGATTAAGATAAAAAGATTCAAAGGTCAGTGTCAGTCGAGCTGCACGGCATAGTAGGCCTGCTTGCCGGTGGGATATATACCCTTTATGAACAGTACCTTGTCGGCAGTCTCGCTTTTCATGATAGCGTTGTAGATTTTCTCTACATCTTCGGGCTTGCTGACGGGTGTGTCGTTGATGGAGAGCACGATGAATCCGTTGCGCACACCGGCTGCCTTCACGGGGCCGTCGCCTATGCCCTCCACGCTCACGCCACGGCGTATGCCGAGCTGCTGGCGGGTCTCGTCGGAGACGGCTGCGAACGCGCATCCCAGATCTACCACACTGCCGGGCTTGGTGATATCGGTGTTGCCCTGGCCGTTGCGCAAGGTCACTTTCTTGTCATACTTCTTGCCGTCGCGGTAGTAGGTGATGGTGATGGTGTCGCCGGGGCTGCACTTGGCGATGGCTTCCTGCAGCTGGGCGGTGTTGGTGGTGGGAGCGCCGTTGATGGCCACGATCACATCCCCCTCCTCGATGCCTGCCTCCATGGCGGCCGAGCGATCCTCGACAGCGCCTACATAGATACCTGCGTTGGTGCCCTTGATGCCTTTCTCCTTGATTATATCAGGAGTGAGCTCTCCAAACCGTATACCGAGCACGGCTCGCTGCACCTGTCCGTATTTCTTGATGTCACCCACCACCTTGGTCACGATCGATGTGGGCACGGCGAATGAGCATCCGGCGTAGTTGCCTGTCTGCGAATAGATGGCGGTGTTGATACCTACGAGCTCGCCCTTGAGGTTGACGAGCGCTCCGCCGGAGTTGCCGGCGTTGAGGGCGGCGTCAGTCTGGATATATGACTCGATGTTGCCGGCTGTCGGCGACTGTGTGGTCGACGAGATGTTGCGGCCCTTGGCGCTCACGATACCCGATGTGACGGTGGAGGTGAATCCAAAGGGGTTGCCCACGGCAAGCACCCACTCGCCCACGTGCAGATCCTCGGAGTTACCCATGGGTATCACGTGCAGGTCATCGGCCTCTATCTTGATAAGGGCGATGTCGGTGGCGGGGTCGGCACCGATCACGGTGGCGTTGAAGTTGCGGTTGTCGTTGAGTGTGACCTCAAGACGCTCGGCGTCGGCGATCACGTGGTTGTTGGTGACAATGTATCCGTCCTCACTGATGATCACTCCCGATCCCAGACCGATCTGGCGCTGCTGGCCACCCTGCTCGGGCTGCTGGCGGCGGGGCTGGGGAGTGCCGAAGAAGAATTCAAACGGATCGGAGAAAAAATCGTTGCCGCCGCGGTACTGCTGACGCGGGGTGGCGAAACTCTTCACCGACACCACACCGTTGATTGTATTCTCGGCGGCGTTGACAAACGCCTCCTGATCGGATGGCACGAGGCTACCCGACGAGCTGCTCGACATCACTGAGACAGCCGCAAGCGTCATTACGCCGCCGGCGGCGAACAAAGCAATTTTTTTGATTCCTTTCATTGTTGTATAGTATAGGTTGGTTAATTCGTGGTTTATGAGCCGCGGGTGTATGGCGGCTTGATGTTAATTACGTAACTTATTATACAAATATTATACCAATATGTCAGCTTTAAGCTCTTTTAGCATTAGCTTATCTTTCGTTAAGACTCGTTTAAATAACAAAAGTAAAAAGTACTGAAAATATATTTATCTTCCCTTGTCCGTCGGACTCCCGTACGGTGGCACAGACATGATGAAGGTGACAAGGCTCCGCCACAGATGCCCGGTGTGTGAGGCAAATAGTTAAATTCCACGGCGGATGTTCTTTTTTTGCCATAATATGCTTATCTTTGTGCCGTAACACGGTAAAATCTTTAAATCTGATGTCTATTGATCTCTCACGCCTGCGCCTTATCATATTATTGATGAGCATGATGCTGATGGCTACCTCATGCGGCAGCCTCACCTCTGTGCGCGGCGATGACATATATTATGCTGACAACCGATCAAAAAAAGACTCCGGCAAAGACAAGAAAAAACACAGCAGCAAAAATCACAGGAAAAGCAATAAATCCACTGCCTCCGGAAACAAGAAGAAGAGCCACAAGACATCCGGCAAAGGTGACGGAGGCGGCTCCAACACCCCGTTTCGCATCCCGCAGGATCTCGACGACACCACATTGGCTCTCATCCGTGAGGCCATGTCGTGGATAGGTACTCCGTACGTCTACGGCGGAGAGACCAAAGACGGAGCCGACTGCTCGGGATTCGTGATGATGACCTACAAGAATGCCCTGGGCATAAAGCTGCCGCGCACAAGTGCCGACCAGGGTGAATTCTGCGAACGCATCGATAAGAAAAAGCTCGAGGTGGGAGATCTGGTGTTTTTCCACGCCGGTAAGTCAGACCGCGTAAATCACGTGGGCATATATGTAGGCGAAGGCAAGTTTATACACGCCTCATCGTCGAGGGGTGTGATGATCAGCGATCTCGAGATGAAATATTTCGCCGACCGCTACCATCACAGCGGCAAAGTGACACAGCTGCGCAAGCTCCGCAAGAAATAGGCCGCACAAAGCCCCCCAGCCCCCTGAAGGGGGTGTTGCCAAGATGGGCCGCCCTCATTGTAGCCCCCTTAGGGGGCTGGGGGCTTTTTATTCGAAGAGGCTCTTGACGGTGGGGGTGATGTCGGTGTTGTTGTTGAGATGGCTGAATCTCGCGGCATCCTCACCGATGGCGAAGATGGGCACGGGATTGCCGGTGTGCGATGTGGTGACGAAGCCTATGCCGGCCTGGTCATTGAATATCCTGAATACCTCGGTGGCGAACGCATTGAAGCTGGCGTAGAGCGTCTGCTGGTCCTCGCTGTTGCGCAGGCTGAACGTAGCCTCGAACTTATCCTGCAATGCCTTGTCCTGCGCCTCGGTGAGATGTATGTGTGTGTAGAATCCGAATTTATCGGTAAGATACTCCTTCATGTCATCCCATGTGTATACGCGCCTTGACTTGTATATGCCCTTGCAATAGTTGTTGAACTCCTCTTTTGACACCCGCTGGTGGTCGATCTTTTCAAGATGTGCATCATAGCCCGTAAACGGACACCCTACGGTCATGCCGCCGGTATCATGATCGGCAGTGACGATGATCAGTGTCTCGGCAGGATGCTCTTTGTAGAAGCCTACGGCGATGTCGAGGGCCTCGTTGAAGTTGAGTATCTCCTTGATAGCCGCTCCGCCGTCGTTGGCATGTAGGGCATGGTCGATATTGCCGCCCTCAACCATCATGAAGAACTTGTCGGGCGAGTATTTCACGAGATGGTCAAGACATGCACGTGTCATGACAGGGAGCGTGAGCACATTCTCCAGAGAGTCGATCGTGTAGCCTATGTCGCCCGACGGAGTGCCGGGATTATTGAGCAGGAACACCTTCTCGGATACCGACTCATTGAGGCGGTCGATGCCCCTCACCACATCCACATCGTTCTGTTTCATCACCTCAAGCAGGTCGGTGGGATTGCCGTCCTTGTCATACTCGCCGCGCAGCCCCGCGCCGCCTAAGAATTCATATCCGCTGCGGGCGGCCTGCACACCTATCTCATACACCATGGAGCGATGTGGCACATGGGCGTAATAGGCTCCGGGGGTGGCATCGTCAGGAGCCACCGATGTGATGATGCCGATACCGTATCCGTCAGCCTTGAGGAAGTCGGCGATGGAGCTCACGGCAGTGGTGTCAGGCAATACGCCCAGCATACCGTTGTTGGTCTTCACGCCTGTGGCGATCGCCGTGCCTGCGGCGGCTGAGTCGGTCACCGGCGAGCTCGCGCTGTAGGTAAGGCATATCGAGGCCACCGGAAACTGCATCATGGTGATCGGGTCGGGATTGCCGAGCACCTGACGGTTGTACATCTCGGTGGCGGTGACCGGACCCATGCCCATGCCGTCGCCTATGAAATAGAATATGTATTTCGGGGCATCGGCCATGGCGATGTCTGCCGATAACAAGGCCACGGCAGCGGTGAGTGAGAGCAGTAGGGTTTTAATTTTCATGGTTAATGTATTGATTACGGAGTGTATGTATGTGTACCTGGGCGGTTTATTTAATCGATCTGGCCACCTCGATGATGGAGTTGACGATAGAGCGGTCGTTGCTCAGGCGCGGCACCTTGCGCTGTCCGCCGAGCTTGCCGGTGCTTGCGAGCCATCGGTCGAAGAGGCCGCGAGGCACGTTCACCACCGTAAGGCAGTCCATAAAGAGATTACCACGGCGCTTGGCCTGGTAGTCGGAATTCTCGCGTTGCAGGAAATAGTCGAGAGTCTGGCGGAATTCATCGATATTGCGTGGCGGGATATTCCACTCGATCCACCATTCGTGACGGCCGCGTGTAGTCTGCGTGGCGTAGACCGGGGCCACCGTATAATTGTCCACGCTGCATCCCAGACGGGCACACGTGTTGGCCAGGGCCGCGTCGGCGTTGTACACCATCAATTCCTCGCCAAAGGCGTTGATATAGCTTTTGGTACGTCCGGTGATAGTGATCTTCACCGGATTCACGCTCTCCACCCTCACGGTGTCGCCGATATTGTAGCGCCAGAGGCCGTTGCATGAGGTGATGATCAGCGCATAGTTTCTGCCCGGCTCCACCTTCCAGGCCGGCACGGGTTCGGCCATGGGATTGTTCAGGGCGTCGACTGGCAGGAATTCGTAGAATACACCCACATCCATGAGCAGGAGCATCGCGGGGTCGGCGGGATCGTTCTGTACGGCGAAGAATCCCTCCGATGCGTTGTATGTCTCCAGATAGTGCATCCTTGATTCATCGGTTATCGCACGGTATTGCTCGCGGTAAGGCTTGAAGGAAATGCCGCCGTGGAAGAATACCTCAAGATTGGGCCATATATCGTGGATATTCGAGGCCCCGGTATAATGCAGGGCGCTCTTGAGCACGGTGAGAAACCATGATGGCACGCCCGATATGTTGGTGATGTTCTCGTCCACGATACTCTTTACGAGTGCGGGCAGCTTGGCGTTCCAGTCCTTCATCAGGGCGATTTCCTTCGACGGCACCCTGAAGCGCTCGGCGATGCCCGGCATACAGTCGATCAGATGGGCCGAGAGATCACCCACCATCACATCGGCCGGCAGATTCAGCTCATTGGCGTAGCTGCCCCCGAGCACCATCGACTTGCCGGTGAAGATGCGGCTGTCGGGATATATGTTGAGGTAATGGGCCAGCACGTCGCGTGTGCCGGCATAATGGTTGTATCTGAGACCTTCCTCCGTAATCGGGATGTACTTGCTCTTGCCACCTGATGTGCCTGACGACTGGGCGAAGCGGTTGACATATCCGGGCCACAGCACATTCTCCGCTCCGTCGATCATCCGCATCACATGCGGGCGGATATCCTCATAGCCTGTCATGGGCATCTGCCTTACGAATTCATCGTAGTTACGCACACCGTTGAACGTATGGTGCGAGCCCCAGCGGCAGTGGCGACCGCTGCGCACGAGCCCCTGGAGCACCCTGCGCTGCACATTCTCCGTGTCATAGGCCCATGTACGGGCCTCGGCCACGCGCCGCTTGAGATATAGCCTTGCTAATGGAGTGAGATTGATCATCTGTGCTGTGTATTTTTTCTTAATATTACGTGCGACATAATCTTCATCACCACATACACGCCCACCATCATGATCACGATTATGGCCGAGCATGGCACATCAATGGCTGTGCCGGCAAAGAGACCGGCCACGCTCGTCACCAGCGAGATCACCACCGAGGCGGCGGTCATGGAGACATAGCGCCTGAAATAGATCTCGGCCGACATCATGGGCAGCGACAGCATCGACATCAGCAGCATCACGCCCACAAGACGTATGGTGAGCACGATACAGATGGCCGTGAGCACTGTCATGCTGTAAGTGATGAATCTTACGGGCATGTGCATCACCTGCGCGAAATCGCGGTCAAAGGCACACGCCACTATCTTGTGATAGAAGAGGCAGAAAAATGTCAGCAGCACGGCCGTGAATATGGCGAACACACATATATCGGCGCGTGTGATGGTGAGTATGTTACCGAAAAGAAATGAGTTGAGCTCAGGCACATAGCCGGGGGTGATGAACACAAACAGCACGCCCACGGCCATACCCACGGCCCATATCACGGCTATGGCCGAATCCTCGCGCACATTGTAGCGGCGCGACATCCACTCCACCCCCACCGACGAGCCCACGGCGAATACCGAGGCCATGAGCACAGGGTCGATGCCCAGATAATAGCCCAGACCCAGACCGCCGAAGCACGCATGGGTCACCCCGCCGGATATTGACACAAGCCGGCGGGTGATGATATATGTGCCGATGATGGCTGCCGCGATGCTGATAATGACAACGCCCCACAGCGCATTCCGGAAAAATTCATATTGCAGATATTCGCACACCTGATTATAGATATAGTGATCCGATATGCAAAGTTATGAATTTTTACATTTATATACAAATCACATGCCGGGGCTATACCGGTGGGCCGGCCCACCGGCGCCCTCAGTCGAGCAGGTGCAGCAGGTCGGAGAGGTCGCCGCCTGTGAGCGTGCGGCGGCTCTGCAGGGTAGCGGCCAGATTGCCGGCGAGCTGCTGCACGCGGGCGTCGGCGAAGACACGGTCGAGATAGCGGTAGGTCTTGCCGAACACCGTGGATATCTCATCATCATCGAGCGAGCACTGCTCCCGGCCTTCTTCCTCGATAAGGCCCTGTATCTCGCTCACGCGCGCCTCATCGACCGCACGCCCCAGATGCACGCGGCTGCGGCACACGATGTCGCCCACCACGATGCCCACGAGCAGCTGATACTGGCGCAGCATCTCGTTCCAGGTGATCTTGGCAGAGTAGCGCGGATTGGCGCAGAAAAAGAAATCCGGGGTGAAGGCCATCGCCTCCTCACTGTCGGCATTGTCGACAGTGATATGATGTATCATGAAATTATTGTCGAGCACCTTAAGCGATATGGCCCGTCCGGCCAGACCGTAGCATTTGTCCGTGATATCGGAGTATGTGAATTTTGTGTCCATAGATCAATTGATTACGAGTATTTTTGTAACAGCGCCCGACGACTGTGTGCCATCGCCTGCCGACGCGAATACATAATAAACACCTGAGCTCACCCTTTTGCCCGATCGATTGCATACATCCCAGGTGGCCATGCCGCCTTCTGAGCGGGTCTCGGCCACTACGTTGCCGGCAGAGTCGGCTATCTTCACCACAGAGTGGTCCATAAGGCCGGTGATTGTGACGGCGCCTGAATACTCAGGGCGCACGGGGTTGGGATATGCGGTAATCGCGGAATAATCCTCGCGGCCCGGTGATGCGTCGCTCTTGAATGAGTAGAGGCCCACGGTGGTGCCCACATATACGGTGTTGTCATCGCGGCTGCACTCCACAGCGGTGACCCGGTTGCTGATCAGAGGCGAGTTGGAGGTGTCGTAGTTACGGATGATCCTGTCACCCGTCTCGCTCACGAGATAGAGGCCGGAGGCGTCGGTAGCCACCCATTTGCGTCCCGACGGGTCGAGACACATCCAGTTGATAAGCTCGGTATCGAGCAGGTAGTCGGCGAAGTTGGTGCCGTCGTTGCGGGGCACCTTGATGCGGCGCACCGTCATATTAGCGTCGGTGGCGGCCGAGGGATTGGTGAATTCGAATATTCCGGCATCGGTGCCCACCCACACACATCCGCGCTCGTCTTCGAGCAGGAAGGTGTAGAAGGTGTATGACAGGTTGTTGCCGTCCTGGTCGACCAGACGGCTCAGCAGCCTCACCTCGTCGTCGGCCGGATTGTCGTAGGTGCCCTTGGTGTCTATGACCACCATACCCTTCTCATATACGCCGCTCACCATAAACACCATGTTGCTCTTCCTGCACATCAGGGTCATGAGGTCTTTGTTGGCGTATTCGAGACTTTCGAGCTTCTTGTAGCTCTTCCAGTCTGAGGTCTTTATCGTGGACGGATCGGCGCGGCGCTTGTCGGCGGGGAGCACCGCATATTCGTCGCCGAATTCAAATCCCATCCACAGGTTGCCGTTACGGTCGATATTGACATCGAGCACGCGGCATCCGTTATTGTAATGTATAGGCGAATTGTCGCCAGTGAATTTACCGATCTCCTCATATTCCCCGGTCTGCGGATTGCGCTTTATCACATACAGGCCCTCGAAGAAGCTGCAGCAATAGTATTTGTCAGGGTCGTCGGGATCCTCGATTATCCACGACGGGTCGCCGTACATGCGCTTATTGCCGTGCATGGCCTGCCTCTGCGCGCTGAATGTGTGGTCGGCTGAGGCATTCTTGAGCGACACATCACGTGCCATACCGTCTTCTATGATGTTGGTGGTCTGGTAATTGTCCGAGTTCTCCACCACAGAGGCGAAGGTACGGCTCTTCGAGGCCTCGAGATTGGAGATGTAGAGCCGTCGGCCGTCGGCCGACCATCTCATGAATCCGACATTTGTCGTGGATGTGGCTCCCTGAAACAGCACATCGTCATATACCACCGTGGGCGTGGCCTGGGTGATGTCGTAGCACGAGATACCGGTGTCGCCGCTTTTCCATATCTTGTCGGGCTGATTGCAGAATGATATATCGGCATCTTTCATCACATCGGGCAGAGGTATCGCGTTAATGCCCTCAGAGGTGAGTTTCAACAGGTTGGAGGCATCGCGCGTATATACTCCGGATTTGGTGGTGAAGAAAGGCGAATCATGCCGGTGCTGGTTGTCGAGGCTTATGCCGCTCCATCTGTAGGTCACGGGGTCGATGTGATACATCATTATGTCATTGGCCATGGAGCGGAGAGCTATGGTGGTGTCGTCGACGGCAGTGAGCTGCCTCAGGCCCAGGCGGAAGACCAGCGTGTATTTGTCGAGCGAGTTGTGGCGTGCGTCGAGCGGTGCTGCCAGCACCTGGTTGTCAGTGCCCTTCATGCCCCATATCACCAGATTGTCGCCCATCACTATCGCTTTGTCTATCGGCACATTGTAGATTCCCGACTCCATCACCTCATAGCGTGTGTCGCTGTATATCACCAGTCCGAAATCGGTGGCTATGACGATACGGTCGCCACCGAAAGCCACATCATTTACGGTCTTCATGTCAGACACCGACGAGTCTTTGATCTCAGGCATGTTGATTACTGTGCCGTCCTGAAACAAAAGGTCGAGGTTGCTGTTGTCGTAGACCACGAGCAGATAGTCTTTGGCCGGATTGTAATAGATGTCTCTGATGCTTTCGTCGCTGAGGCTGTTGATGGAGCTGTATGCGTAGCTCTCGTTGTCAGACGGCGCGAAGGAAAACAGATTGCCTCCCGAGAGATAGTAGATTTTGTCGGAAGTGGCCGTGACCCGGTCGATCCGGTCACAGAATACCGGGAATTTATACCAGTCGGGCTGCTGGGCGCGTAACGCGGCGGTTACGCTGATCAGGCATATCAGATATAGGACGATCCTTTTCATTTTTTACAGGTCAAGATAAGGTGTTGAGATAAGAGATGAGTTTTTCCACGGCGCGTCCGCGGTGGCTGATTGCGTTTTTCTCATCGGCTGTGGCCTCGGCGAAAGTCTTGCTCCAGCCAGAGGGACGGAACACGGGATCGTAGCCGAAACCGCCGTCGCCGGCCGGCTCCGTGAGTATCTCGCCTTCGACCACACCCTCGAATGTCACGGGCTCGCCGTCTATGATGAGTGATATCACTGTGCGGAAGCGTGCGCTCCGGTCCGGGACGCCGTCCATATTCTTCAGCAGCAGGGTCATATTGGCCTTGGCGTCATGTCCCGGGCCCGGCGCGTAGCGTGCCGAGCGCACACCGGGCTCACCGCCGAGCGCGTCCACCTCAAGGCCGGTGTCATCGGCAAAGCAGCTGATGCCGTAGCGGTCGTAGATATACCGGGCCTTCTGCAATGAGTTTTCGGCTATGGTGTCTCCGGTCTCGGGGATGTCGTCGTGGCATCCGATGTCGGACAGCGACACGATCGAGTGTCTGTCGCCGGTGATGCGGCGCAGCTCATCGAGCTTATGCTGGTTATTTGTGGCGAATACTATTTTCATCGTGTATATAACGGCCTGACATGGCGGTTTATTGTTGTGCCGCCCCACAATTTGAGATGCGCCGGTGCGGGGCCTGAATGAGAGTGGGATGTGACGGATTTATCAGTTGATTGGAATTTATGTGATTTTTTTTGTACTTTTGTCGCACAACAAATGTAAGTATAATGAAAAGAATTACAATCACAGCAATTTGCGCGGCAATGGCACTTGCCGTCACTACCACTTCGTGCGGCACCATGGGCGGCGCCACTCAGCAGCAGCCCTCGTCACAGACCGGAACCCAGAATGGCGGCCTGCTCGGCAGCGTGCTCGGCACCCTGATAGGCAGCGCCCTGCCTCTCTCATACGAATCGATGGCCGGAACATGGGTCTACTCAAGCCCCGAGGTGAGGTTTGAGAGCGAGAACGCCCTTGCACAGGCCGGCGGCATGGTAGCCGCGTCGGAGGTAGAGCAGAAGCTCGCCGAAACATACGCCAAGGTCGGACTGAGACCGGGAGCGGGCAGCTTCACCTTCACGGCCGACAAGACTTGTGTCATAGATTTCGCAGGGCACAAGATCAGCGGCACCTATACAATCAATTCGTCTGACCACTCATTCAGCTTCAAGTCGACCACGGGCCTGATCAAACTTAACGGCAAGGTATATTACACCGGCAAGTCGCTGGCCATCATCTTCGATGCCAAGAAGCTGCTCACCATCACACAGGCACTCGGCGCCATCTCGGGCCAGGCCGGCACGATCGGTGCCGTCACCAACCTCCTGGGCAATTATGACGGCCTGATGCTCGGCATGAATCTCACGAAATAAAGCCCATCACCACCATGATACAATACGATAGCGAGGCGATGCATCGGCATCGCCTCGCTATCGTATTGATAGGAAAACGGGCTGAGGAGTTGCCTCGCCCCGTCGAAACCACTTCATAGTACCTTTCGGCCTTATTTGACAGCGAGAGCGAAATGACTGATAAATTGGGCGCGGCATTATGAGTGCGACCTGCATCAAGTAATGGAATATTGCCTCAAAGAGTGGGATAGAATCCACGATCCAAATGCCAAGTTTCGTCACTCATAACTCTGACTTCTGACTTGGTACCCCTTATGGGGTCGGGAGCGGCTGCCTCTCTCACCTGCATGAGGGTTTGGTGATTACGGATTTTTGTCGTAAATTTGTCTCCTCCGGACAATCAATATCAAGAACACAATGAAAAAACTCTCTTTCATGATACTCTGGCTGCTGTTGGCACATGCTGTATCCGCGCGCGATTTTGACTATACCTACCAAGGGCAGACTCTTACCTATACGGTAATCGACGAAGCCGCAAGGACGGTGAAGACCAAGGATGGCAACGATGGAAAAGGCAGGGAGTTAGAAACGCCCGGCAATAATGTGACGGGAGACCTTGTGATTCCTGATATTGTAACGGACGGAGATACAGAGTACACGGTCGTGGCTCTCGGCGATTTTGCCTTCGCGTATAACCAAGAACTCACCTCGGTGTCGATTCCGGCCTCGGTCAAAAGTATCGGCAGAAGTGCGTTCTATAGGAGCAAGGTCCTTGAGAAAGCCGAATTCCAGAGTATCGAATCAATATGCAGTATACAATTTGATGACAGCGGTTCCAATCCGCTTTTTTCAGCCCATAATCTATATATCGACGGCACCGAAATCACCACACTCGAGAGACCCGAATCAGCCACGTCAATCGGAGATTATGCTTTCGCATACTCTACACATCTTACATCAGTCACCATACCCACTTCTGTAAAATCAATAGGCGACGACGCTTTTAGTGGTTGCGAGGCACTTACATCAGTGAATATACCCGCCTCGGTAGAGTCAATCGGAAAATTCTCGTTCAATGGTTGTGATCTTACATCATTGACGCTGCCAACCTCTGTCAGGGAGATTGGCGCGTGCGCCTTCTCCGGTAATCGCAGGCTGGCATCGGTCAAGCTGCCGGATTCGTTAGCAGTAATACCATCATTTATCTTCGGCGGCTGCCACAGTATTACCGATATCGTGATACCTAATACAGTGACCTCAATCGGTAGCGGTGCTTTCAATAGTTGCGGGCTTACGACACTGACCATTCCGGAATCGGTAAGGACTATCGAAGATCACGCCTTCGAGCATTGTACGAATCTTTCTATGATTACGATTCCGGAATCAGTCGATACTATAGGCGAGAAGGCATTCAGCAGATGTATCAGTCTGGTTTCTGTGATGATACCGGCCTCTGTAAAGAGTATAGGGGAATCTGCCTTTGATGAATGTGGAGATCTGGGGGCCATCTATTATGCCTCACACACACCGGTCAGCGCAAGTGATGACATATTCATGCTGTATGATGTGGCCACACTATATGTGCCTGAGGATGCAGTAGACGTATACAGGCACACGGAGCCCTGGCGACGTTTCTCCATATCCGGTGTCGGGGAGATGCCCGTCCTACCCCTGTCGGCCGAATGTTTTGACTATACATACCAGGGACAGACTCTGTCATATATAGTGACTGATGAAAAAGCCGGAAGGGTGATGATAAAGAACGGGACAGACGATAAAACTCCCGGAAATAATATCAGCGGTGACCTGATAATTCCCATGACAGTAACATACGCTGGCAGGGAATACACCGTAAATTCAATCGGTGCGTATGCATTCACGGACTGTAAAGGATTGACCTCCGTCAAGATCCCCGACACCATAGAATCGATATGCGAGAATGCCTTCGGCCGATGTACTGCCCTGACATCTGTCTATATACCCGCGTCTGTAAAAGCAATCGGATCAGGAGCGTTCAAGTACTGTACCGGACTGAAGAAAGCCGAATTTTCAAGCATCGAATCAATCTGTTCGATACGATTCGACGGTGGCGGTGCCAATCCTCTTGCATGGGCCAAGCATCTCTATATAGATGGTGTCGAGATCACCGAATTGGATATACCTGAATCAGTCACTTCAATCGGTAACTATGCTTTTGAGGGATGTGAGGGGCTGACCCGTGTCACCATTCCTAATTCGGTCATGAAGATCGGATACGCTGCATTCTGGAGTTGCATCAACCTTGCCTCGATAACAATAGGTGATTCGGTCAAGACAATCGGTAAAGATGCCTTTGATTATTGTATAAGCCTGACAGAGCTTATCATCCCTAATTCCGTCACCACTATCGGTGATGGTGCCTTCAATGCGTGCAAAGGCTTGAAAAATATCGTTATACCTAATTCAGTCACCACTATAAACGATCGTGTTTTCGATATGTGTGATGGCCTGAAGAGTATAGTGATCCCTAATTCGATTACAACTATCGGAGATCTGGCTTTCTGTGGCGTAGGTCTGAAGAACGTAATCATTCCTAATTCGGTAACGACTATAGGAGAAAATGCTTTTAGCTGCTGTGATAGTCTTACGAGCGTCACCATACCCAATTCGGTCACGACTATCGGCGATGGCGCCTTTAGCGCGTGCGAAAATCTGACTACAGTGTTTATACCGGCATCGGTCGAGATTATCGATAGGGAGGTTTTTAAAGAGAGTGGGAATCTGACCACAGTCTATTACGCAGCCGAGCACCCCGTCACTGCAGATCCCGATGTATTCGAGACATATACCCGGGCCACCCTGTATGTACCGGCAGAGGCGATCGATGAAATCAAGCATACGGAGCCCTGGTGCCGCTTCGCCACCATCCTTCCCTTCTCCTTTCCCTCATCAGAATAAGACACCCTGAATATCCAAATTACCTCGGCCCAAGAAATTTATCTCCATTGAGGTGAATCATGTGATCCGGCATATTAGCAATCCACACTTCTGTTTCCCATGCCAATTGCTCCGAGAATTTCTTAAAGGTGGCAAAATCAAGAAAAGCAGAAATATAGATTTTCCCTGATTTCACATTCTTTGTCATAGATTCTATTTCCACAATTCGCTTTGGATCCATAGGTCCAACTGAAGTAATCGACTCAATGAAATAGATCCAATCGCGCTCTTGGCAATAAAGCACCACATCGGGCATCTTATCATGCAGTGTTATCTCAAAACCAAGCTCTCTTAATTTTTCCACATCCTTCACCAAATCCTTCTTTATGGTATCGCCTACATAGAGACATTCCGAATTAGGAGCAAATCTGGGAGCAAACTCCTCAATTATAGCCTTTTGAAGACGATTATGTTTCCCCGGGCTAAACGTAAAGTCCTTATGGTTGATTTTTACAGGTATCTTTTGCATTGCCTTCTTAGAAGAATAGATCAAAGACAGAGACTCGTGATTCGATAAAAAGCGTTGAAGTGCCATTCCCGGCTCAGCAACACCATTATCCATATCCTGCCCCTCTCTGATAACTTGTAGAAATTCTGGAGTAATTCGATAACGGTAGTTCGGGCTATTCG
Organism: uncultured Bacteroides sp.; assembly: GCA_964495725.1. Taxonomy (GTDB): domain Bacteria; phylum Bacteroidota; class Bacteroidia; order Bacteroidales; family Muribaculaceae; genus CAG-873. The sequence goes on along the minus strand of CAZBWZ010000021.1, from coordinate 2,165 downwards.
TGGCTTTGCCATTGTCCTCTATCAAGGCAGCGGTGCGGAAAGGGTGCATAGCTTGTTTGCGGAAAGTCTCTCTAGAGTTCTCCGCATAGATTACATTATAGTTATCAGCTATAAAGCTAATAATATCATGAATCCTTACCCATTGGTTTGTCGCATCCCTCCACGGTGTATCTTTCTTAAGATTCGCCATAGCTAACAAAGACAACGTGCATATCACCCTTTGTTGTTTTGCAGGCATCCCTATATCGGATAGGAGCCTCTTCGCTATTTCTAATTTATCCATCTTTCGACTATTCTGTTACAGTTAGATTCTGAAAGTTCCTGGTGCATTAGCTCCCGACCCATTTCTTCAATTACAGCTCTTTCGGGAACGGGCATTTGGTTAATCTCAGTGGAATTAACCTGAGTGGAGCCATTCATTATCCGGTAATAGGCATCATATAAGCTTGAATTAAGTAATACATAAAGCCCATACGTTATACAAGGCGAATCGCATTTCACAAAATTCACCTTATTCTGAGTGCTGATATACTTAAACTGGCTGTATCTTTGTTTTAAATATATTCCGCACTGCAAGCGGCGCTTCTCTTCTTTTGAGGTAAATCGTTTTACTAATAAGAAATCACCGTTTTCTTGAAGATAAGCTAAATGATCGGTCTTGATTACCTCACCTTCCTTTCCCACAGGCCATGTGACACGACCATCCTTTATATGCTGCGAGTACAACAGTGGAAAGGCTCCATCTTCCATTTCATCTCTCAATACCTCCCTTGTCCTGAAATCAACTATTAATCCAGTTTGCATTTTCATGTGGAGATCAGGCAATGTATTCGGCAATCTATTTATTCTTTCAAGAACGTGCGCATCCTCCTGTCCTGTGATTAGATATACCATCTGATTTTTGGGTACAACGATATGGTACGGAGCCGAGAATCTGACCATATCGCTAAAGTCAGAAGTAGAAGATGATGTTATACTAATATTCTCAGGTCTCGAAGTTGTTTTTTTGACCTTAACGATGATAGTTTCCTGTAATACAGATTCTCCACCGAATACTTTATCTCGACTTTCAAAAAGGTGAATATCCGTTATGACACATTGGCTGAAAAGATATGAACGAAATTTTTTGAAGTATGCTCCCGATGTCCAAGAACGGGGCACTATATACACCAATTCCTGATTCTCCTTAAGATTGTATATTCCCATTGCCCAAAAAAGGAAATACATATTAGGAGCTCCATGGCATACATCCGGCATCGAAGATGCTTCTGCTGCATCCTTTGATATTTTAAGATACGGTGGATTGCCAATTATGTAGTCGTACTTCTGGCAGTCCTGGTCAAGCAGAGTATTCACCCCAAAAAATTGGCTCGTAATATAGTTCTCCGACTTTATCTCATACGAAATTCCATATTTTAAATGTGCAAAAACAAGATTTTTCTCCAATATTGGCAGCACCTTCAAGTCGGTTTCGTAGCAAACCAAATGCACAGCACCCTTGTACCCATCCTTAAATATCCTCTCAACAAGGGCTGCTGACAGTATGCCGGTCCCGGCCCCTGCATCAAGGATCTTCAATCGTTTCTTTGACAGATCTATATTAAATAGTTCTGCCATAAACCTTGCGCTTGCGCCGGTCGTAAAAAACTGCCCAAACTTTTTTCGCTGGGATTTAGGCACACTTTGAATGAAGTCATCAGTATTAATGATGACTTTTTCTAACAACCCGATATGTTTTTTTTCATCCATTCTTTATTCCATAGATAATATACGGTTCGGCAACCATACCCATTTGCTCAGTTGGGTGAAGTAGGTTCCTGACATCTGTTTGGAGTAGGTTAGCGATTGTACGCAAGGTGTATAAATCTGGTTGTGATGTGTTAGTACACCACTTTGAGACAGTAGTCGGATTTACTTTTAATTGCTCGGCCAGCCATTTGCTTGTCCTCTTCTTCTCACATAAGACAGTCTTGATACGATTTATATCTTCATTCATTTCATTTTTCTTTATCTTGAACGCAAAGATAGTGAATATCATTGTCACTACAAGAAGAAAACCAGATAATTCCCCTAAATATTCAATTTTGGGTTAAAGAACGCAAAACGGGCTGCGGAGTTGCCGCGGCCCGTTGAAACGAAACTGAAAATTGAGTTCAAGATTTGGA
>CAZBWZ010000020.1:0-28565 GCA_964495725.1 uncultured Bacteroides sp. | reverse complement strand
ACTCAATTTTCAGTTTCGTTTCAACGGGCCGCGGCAACTCCGCTGCCCGTTTTCAATTATTATAGAGATTCTATATCATCTATCGAAAGCCCCGTAACGATAGAGATATTTTCATTAGGCAACCCCTGCAGCTTCATAGCACGAGCAACTTCTATCATAGTCTCAGCCCGTCCCTCAGCCAAGCCTTCAGCCCGTCCTTCGGCCCGTCCTTCAGCGCGTCCCTCGGCCAAGCCTTCAGCACGTCCCTCGGCCCGTCCTTCAGCGCGTCCCTCAGCGCGTCCCTCAGCCAAGCCTTCAGCGCGGCCTTCTGCCAAGCCTTCAGCGCGGCCTTCGTCCCTGGCGGTGTCGAGTACGTCGTTCTGTACCATTATGTTGTCGATATGTTCATCGTAAGCCCGGCGCTCCTTCGGGGTCATCGACAATACGCGCAGTTTCTCCCGTACCTGCTGCAGTCCGGGGGTGTGGGTATCCTCCTTTATCTTGCCCGTCTTGAGATATGTCATCCATTCGTCAAGCGGTGTCTCCGGTATCTTGTCGTAAGCGTTGACCCTCACCAGATAATACTCCGGGAAAACCTCACGTGGCAGGTGCGGCACTATCACACCTTCCTCCTTCATGTTCACCATAAGGTCATTTCCCGTATGGATACCCTTGAACACCGTCTGTCCGTGATACACGTAATCATCCCCCTGGCCGTAGTCGCAGTAGAGGATGCTGATCGAATACACCTTCTTGACCTGGTCGTATTTGTCCCCGATGTTGATATGCTCGGTGATGGCCTTGCATGTGCCATAGAGAATACGCTCAAGATAATAAAGCTGGCGGGTCAGCTGCACCTCAATGATGATGATATGGCCTTTACTGTTCTTAGCCTTGATGTCCACCCGGTTGAACTTGTCGCGGTCGTTTTCCTGGTTCGATTCACTCTCAAGAAGTTCCTCAATCTTCACCTCCTCGCCTATAAGCACAGAGATCAGTCCCTCGAGGATATCGAAATTGGCCTTGTCGCGCAATATATGCTTGATCGCCCAGTCAAAACGGATATAAAGATCGTCTTGCCCCATATATGTTTGCTTGATGTTGTTTCTTTAATCGCAAATGTAACGATTATTCTCCATATCCACAAGTCTCAACGTCTTTCAACCATAAAAAAGCATCGCTTTATCAATGCTAAAATCAGCCGTTTCAGCAAAGATTCCATGATGAAACACCGGGTGGAAAGAAAAAATAGGGGTGCGTGTCACAGATCGCGGGGATGATGCGTATATGTAAGTGGGTGGGTCAGACGATGACCGCTTACATTAGAAAATACCTTCACAATATGCCCAGACATATACTTACACTATCATTTGTCGTGTCGGCCGTTTCTGTTTTCGCCCAGGAGCCGGCCGACACCACCGCCGCCCGTGAGCTGCAGGAAGTCGTGGTCAGCGCTCCTACAGTAATCAGAAAACCCGATATGGATGTGTATCACCCATCAAAAATTACCATCGAAAGTTCAAAAAACGGTATGCAGCTTCTGCGCAACCTCATGATACCGTCACTGAGCGTCAACGATGCTCTCGGCAGCATCACGGCCGCCGGTGAGGCCGTGCAGGTGCGCATCAACGGTCGCGTGGCCACCGTGCAGCAGGTAAGAGCCCTATTGCCGCAGACAATCAAGAGGGTGGAGTGGATGGATAATCCCGGGCTGCGTTACGGTAGCGCCAGCTATGTGCTGAATTTCATCGTCACCAATCCCACCTTGGGCGGATCACTCATGGCCAGCGCGCGAGACGGCCTCAACTGCGTGTGGGGATACAACAGCGCGGATGTCAAGCTCAACACAGGCCGCTCTCAATGGGAAGCAGGCGTCAGCTTCATACCCACCGCCCACATCAAATGCCACCGCGAATACGCCGAGACTTTCACGTGGCCCGACGGACGGCAACTCACCCGCACCGAGACACCGCTCGGAGGCCGCCTATATGCCACAGGGGGAAGTGCCAACCTGGCATACAACTACATAAAGCCCGATACCACAATATTTTACTTGCAGATAAATCTCGACAGGAGATTTCACGACTCATCACGTTATGACGGACTCCTGTCACTGAGCGACGGCACTGAAGACATCATACTGAGAGATGAATCCGGCAGTAAAGGCACCACACCCGGATTCTCGGCCTATCTGGAGCAGCATCTCGCCCGCAGACAGACAATTGCAGTGGATTTCAACGCTTCCCTCTATTCAGGTCACTCATACTCAGATTACCTCGAGCGATATCCCGATGCCACGGACTACATAACGGATGTCAACACATCGATCAAAGACCGCAACCAGGCCTACGGTATCGAGACCGACTACATAAAGCGATGGGGCTCGTCAAAACTTACCGCCGGAGCCTCATACACAGCCAACCGCAACCGTTCGCTCTACGAAAATCTCGGCGGGGCCGTGTATCACCAGCGGCAGGACAAAGTCTACATCTTCGCCGAATACTTCCGGCGTATGGGCAAGCTGAGTCTTACCGGTGGCCTCGGAGCACAGTATACATCATTCAAATTCAGGGAGACTGGGCAGGGCAACAGCACATGGAACCTCCGCCCCCAGGCCACCATAGCATATTCTATCAACGGCGATCACAAACTGCGACTCTCGTTCACCTCATCACAGACCACCCCCTCACTGGCCGAGACCAACATAGCGCCCCAGCAGCTCGACGGATTCCAGTGGCGCATAGGCAACTCCGATCTCAAGACATCACTGTCATATACCCTGAAGCTCAGATACGGCCATAACCTGCTGCATCAGCGCATCAACGGCTCTTTCACCGTGAGGGCATTCACCAATCCCGGCGCCATCACGCCTTATATGTATTGGGACAACGACCGTCTGATCACATCGTATGAAAATAGCAAGGGGCTGCAGAGCCTCGGATTCTGGCTATCCGAGCAGATACAGATCGTGCCCGACCATCTTATCCTGTCAGGTACAGTAAGATATAATATCGAGCGCATGAGAGGTCACGACTACACCCTCACCAATCACAACTGGAGCTACGATGCCGCGCTGATGTATATCTACAAGAAATTTCAGCTTACGTACATGTACATGAAATCGCCCCACAACCTCAGGGGAGAGAAAATCAGCTGGGAGGAAAGCTATAACATATTTTCGGCCAATTACAACTTGAAGAACTGGCAGTTTGAGATAGGTATGCTCATGCCGTTTGACAAATACGACAGGGGCTCGCAATCGCTCAGCCACTGGAACCGCAACGAGCAGCACGTGCGCCTGGAGATGCGCATCCCCTACATAGCCGTCAGCTACAACCTGCAGTGGGGACGGCAGAAACGACGCAGCGGCAAGCTGGTCAATGCCGATGCAAACGTGGAGCACTCCACCACAGGCAGTCGGTAATAAATTTATAACTAAACATATACATGCCCGATACAGCCGTGATACCCACGCGATATCCTCCATACATCAAAGCCCCCGCGCGTGATGATCTCACACGCGGGGGCTTTGGCATATATCGCTGTCATGCAAAATAATGGGGTGTGAGTTTACAAATGAAAATTAATAAACCGCTGACAGACTTTAAATTATAAAAAAATTGTGAGTAAAAGTAAAATATCGGTTTGGATATGTAAATTCTATGCGATTTTTTTTATAATTTTGCGACATGAAAGGGTGTGCCCTCACATACGGGGCGCCGCACAATACATAAAGCAAGCATGAACGAGTCAGTCTATCATATACCAGCGCTCCTGAGCCAGAGCATCAACGCACTCGACATCAACCCCGCCGGCACCTACGTGGATGTCACCTACGGCGGAGGCGGACACTCGCGTGCCATACTCGCGCAGCTCACCACCGGGCATCTGTATGCCTTCGATCAGGATACCGATGCTCTCGACCGCGCCACGCCCGATCCGCGGCTGACCCTCATACACGGCAACTTCAGGTATCTGCGCAACTTCCTGCGCTACGAAGGTGTGATGCCGGGCCAGGTCGAAGGTCTGCTCGGTGACTTGGGTGTGTCGTTTCACCACTTTGACGACACCGACCGCGGATTCTCGTTCAGATGGCCCGAAGCGCCGCTCGACATGCGTATGAACAGGGGAGCCGGCGCATCGGCCCGCACATTGCTCGAAACCATGTCGGAAGACGCCCTCGCCGACATGCTCAAGCTCTACGGCGAGTTGCCGCAGGCGCGCCGCATGGCCGCGCGTATAGTCGCCGCCCGCCAGTCAGGCTCCCTCGCCACAGCCGGCGACCTCATCGCCGCCGTCAGTCCGGTCATCAATCCGCGTCAGGAGAAGAAAGAGCTCGCACAGGTGTTTCAGGCGTTGCGCATCACCGTCAACGACGAGATGAGCGCCCTGCGCCAGATGCTCACCCAGGCCCTCGACATGCTCGCTCCCGGTGGGCGCCTTGCCATCATCACATATCACTCGCTCGAAGACCGCATCGTGAAGAATTTCATGAAGACCGGTAACTTCGAGGGTCACGCCGAAAAAGACTTCTATGGCCGCAACCTCGCCAAGATGAAGCTGCTCACAGCCAAGCCTGTCACTCCCGACGCCGAGGAGATAGCGACCAATCCGCGCAGCCGCAGCGCCAAGTTGCGTGTGGCAGAGAAAATCTGAACCTACCGAGACATGAAAAAAAACACAACCCCCAGGAAGGCGGCCAAGCAGAAGAACACCGTTAAGGAGCTACCTATGCAGGTATTTCTCGGTGACATCATCTCCAGCCGCTTCTTCAACAGATACAAATTCACTATAATGACAGTGATGGCCATGCTGATGTTTTACATAGCCATCAAATATGAATGCCGTACACGTATGGAGACAATCGCAAAACTCCAGACCGAGCTCTCTATCGTGAAATCAGAGAGCATCAGGGAGCAGAGCCGTTACCGCAGCCGTACGCGCGAGTCGTCAATGAAGGCGCTCGTAGACTCCATGCATCTCAACCTGCACGTGCAAGACCAACCCCCATACACTCTCACCTACGATGAATAACAAGCGATTACTGATAATATGGCGTTACGGTCTGGTGTCGGTGTTCGTGACATTCGTCGCCCTGGCAATCGTGCTCAACCTCATCAACACCACCATCATCGACGCTGACAAATGGAATGCCAAGGCCGACTCGGTGCTCACACGCATCTATGTCGTGCAGCCCAAACGTGGCGACATCCTCGCCAGTGACGGCAGTCTGCTCGCCACCAACCTCACCACATACACGATATTCCTCGACTATTCGGCCAACGCTCCCCGCGACGGTATATTCATATCCAGGCTCGACAGCCTCTGCGACTCGCTCGCGGCCTACTATCCCGTGCGCACAAAGGAGGAGTGGAAGCAGCATCTGGCCACCCCGCTCAAAAAGCAGCGCAGCGAGCGCAAGCGCTATCATGTGCTGCTCAAGGACGCCAGTTACAGCGACTATCAGCGCATACTCACGTTTCCATTCTTCAACCTCTACAAAAACAAAAAGTACAAACACGGCCTCAACTACGACCCGGCCGAGAAGCGTGTGATGCCATACGGACAGATGGCCCGCCGCAGCATCGGGCGATGCAACATGCAGCCGCAGCTGAGCGCCGACGGCAAAGACACGATCGATTACGTGCTCCACGGATATTCCGGTCTGGAGTCCGCCCTCGACTCGCTGCTGTTCGGCACACAGGGCACAGCCAAGCTCGTGCAGCTCAATCACGGCGTGCGCCGGTGGGTAGACCGCAAGCCTGTCGACGGCAAGACCGTGAGGACCACCATAGACATCGATATGCAGGACATCGTGGAGAACGAGCTCCAGACAATGCTGCAGACAACATCGGCCGACTGGGGCACATGCCTGCTGATGGAGGTTGCCACCGGTGACATAAAGGCCATCTCTAACCTGGAGCGTGACAAGAAGGGACGGTACACCGAGTCGATGAACTATGCCCTCCAGGCATTCGAACCCGGCTCCGTGATGAAGCCTATATCCATGGTGGTGGCTCTCGAAGACGGATACGCCTATCCACTCGACCGGCATTACGAGATAGGCAGCACATACACCTACGCCGGCGGCTCACCGATCCACGACACCCATTCGCCGGCCTCGCTGCCTGTCAGACGCTTTATCGAATATTCGTCCAACATCGGCATGACCAAGCTCATAGCCCCGCACTATGAGAAGAACCTCAACGGATTCCGCGACCGCCTGGCCGAGCTCGGTTTCTTCGATACGCTCAAAACCGGCATGGCGGGCGAGCGCCGCCCGTATTTCCCGACCCTGAGCGCCAGGGAAGGCGGACGCGTGTCGCTCTCGCGCATGGCCTACGGCTACTCCACACTGATACCTCCGCTGTATATATGCGCATTCTACAACGCCATCGCCAACAACGGCAAATTCGTAAGGCCCCGCCTATACAAGGAGCTGATCGACAGCAAGGGCAATGTAGAGCAGATAAAGGTGAGCTATGTGCGCGACAGCATCTGCTCGGCGGCCAATGCCAAGGTGCTCCGCGAAATGATATACAGCGTGGTATACGGCAACGGTGGCACAGCCAAGAGTCTGCGCAACGATGTGGTGAAGGTGGTGGGCAAGACCGGCACTTCGCGCATCGCCAAAGAAGCCGTGCGCGACTCACTCGGTAATATCACAAAGCGGCTATCGGGATATAACGAGGGTCAATACCGCCTGGCATTCTGCGGATTCTATCCCTACGAGAATCCCCAGTATACCTGCATGGTGCTCATATCCAATCCCAAGACCTCGATGGGCGCGGCTCCTACATCAGGTGCCGTGGTCAGGAACATTGCCCTGAAGATGCACGCCCGCGGTATGCTGCACAACCGCTCGGACTACCGTACCGGCAAACCCGCCGGCGATGCCCCTGTGGTATATGCCTCGGGCCACCCGCTGGCTGAGAAAGCCCGCCGCGTGCTCGGCACCAAAGACGTGAATGTGACACGCCGCCCCGAAAATCCCGCCTCGGGGCAGACCCCCGATGTCGCGGGCCTCAGCATCCGCGAGGCCGTGGAGACACTCGAGCGTGCCGGATACAATATCAAGGTGAAAGGCACGGGACGCGCCATATCGCAGGTGCCCAGGGCGGGAGCTCCTATCAAGCGGGGCTCAACGGTCTCCGTCACGTTCTCCACCCGATGAAGCGGTATTGTAAGAATTGAAAAAAATGTAACGAAATATGCATCACACTGTAAAAGGCCTGTCCAAGGCCCTCGACATACACCACAAGGGTGACGACACCGAGCTCACGTCGATCACCGCAGATTCACGCAAAGTGACCCCCGGCGGTATCTTCGTGGCAGAGAGAGGGGTCAGCACCGATGGCCATAATTATATCGGCAGCGCAGTAGCCGCCGGTGCCGCAGTGATAATCTGCGAGCATATTCCCGCCGGCACCGATCCGGAATCCGCCCTGTTCATCACAGTGGCTGACAGCGCCGTGGCTCTCGGCAAGGCCGCGGCATGGTGGTACGGCTACCCGTCGGACAAGCTAACGCTCGTCGGTGTTACCGGCACCAACGGCAAGACCACGATAGCCACGCTGCTCTACGAGATGGCGCGGATGCTCGGACATAAGGCCGGTCTGCTCTCCACCGTAGAAAACAAAATCGACACCCAGAGGATCCCCGCCACGCACACCACTCCCGACATACTCACCATCAACAGTCTGCTCAGCCAGATGGTGGATGCCGGATGCACATTCTGCGCCATGGAGGTGAGCAGCCACGCATGTCAGCAGCAGCGTATAGCCGGTCTCAGATTCGACGGCGGTATCTTCACCAACATCACACGCGACCACCTCGACTATCACAAGACATTCGACAACTACCTGCGTGCCAAGAAATCATTCTTCGACTCTTTGCCCGCCGCCGCTTTCGCCCTCACCAATGCCGACGACCGCAACGGCGCCGTCATGCTACAGAATACCCGTGCCAGAAAGGCCACGTACTCCATACAGCGGCCGGCCGACTATAATGGGAAGATCATCGAGCAGCGTCTCGACGGCATGACACTGGCGTTTGGAGGCACAGAGGTGGAGACAGCCTTCGTGGGCCGCTTCAACGCATCAAATCTCACGGCCGTGTATGCGGCGTCGCTGCTGTGCGGGTGGCCGCTCGAGGCTGTGCTCACGGCCATCAGCGGGCTGGTGCCCGTGGCCGGACGCATGCAGACCCTCTATAGCCCTGCTGGGGTGACCGCCATAGTGGATTACGCCCACACCCCCGACGCGCTCGCCAACGTATTGTCCACCATACACGAGGCCGCTCCGGATGCCCGTATCATCACCGTGGCCGGTGCCGGGGGCGACCGTGACAAGGGCAAGCGCCCCCTGATGGCCGCCGAGGCCGCACGCCGCAGCGACACACTGATCATCACCAGCGACAATCCGCGTCACGAAGACGCCACCCTGATAGCCGCCGGGATGCTCGCAGGCGTGCCGGCCGATACCGCCGCCACCGTGCTCACCATCCTCGACCGACGCGAGGCCATACGCCACGCCGTGTCGATCGCCGCAAAGGGTGACGTGATACTGGTAGCCGGCAAGGGGCATGAAGACTATCAGATCATCGGTGATACCCGCCATCATTTCGATGACCGCGAGGAGGTGGCCGCAGCTTTCGGTTTATGAGCCGCAGCCGCATGTCATCCGGTCGGATAAATATTGTAACAGTCATTTAATCACACTATACTGAAATGCTATATCTTCTGTTTAAGTATCTCCAGGACTATGATTTCCCAGGCGCGCGCCTAATGAGCTACATCACCTTCCGCTCGGGAGCCGCGTTTGTGCTTGCAATGATAATCGCTATATTCATCGGCCGCAAGATAATACAGCGGCTGCAGCTCATGCAGGTGGGCGAGATAATACGTGACCTCGGTCTGGAGGGGCAGATGAAGAAGACCGGTACGCCTACCATGGGCGGCATCATCATAATCTTCGCCATCGTGATACCGTGTCTCATCGTGGGCAACCTCACAAATGTATACATGATACTGATGCTTGTCTCCACCCTGTGGCTCGGCTTGCTCGGTTTTCTCGACGACTACAAGAAGATCCATGACCACAACAAGGACGGAATCAAGGGCAAATACAAGATCATCGGCCAGGTGAGCATAGCCATTATCGTGGCCGCCACGATGTACTACAACGCGGATATGGTGATCGTGCCCAATAGCGAGGTGGTCAATATAGAGACCATGGAGCTTGAAGACGTGACCTACTCAGATGAGCAGATCAAGTCTCCTCAGACCACCATCCCGTTTGTCAAGAACAACAACTTCAACTACTCCTGGCTCACAGGGTGGCTCGGTGACAACGCCGAGACAGGCGGCTGGATAGCGTTCCTGCTCATCACCGTATTTTTCGTGGCCGCGACAAGCAACGGCGCCAACCTCACCGACGGCCTCGACGGCCTCGCCACCGGGTGTTCGGCCATCATAGGTGTGGCTCTCGCAGCCATGGCATATCTCGGCAGCAATATAATCTACTCATCGTACCTCAATATCATGTATATACCAGGCTCGCAGGAGCTGGTGGTGTATATGGCGGCCTTCATAGGCGCCCTCGTCGGCTTCCTGTGGTATAATGCGGCCCCGGCCCAGGTATTCATGGGTGATACGGGCTCGCTGATGCTCGGCGGCATCATCGCCGTATTCGCCATCCTTATCCACAAGGAGCTGTTGCTGCCGATCCTCTGCGGCATCTTCTATGTCGAGGATCTGTCGGTGATGCTGCAGGTGGCCTATTTCAAGAAGACCGGCGGCAAGCGCATATTCAAGATGACACCTCTCCACCATCACTATCAGAAACCCGGCAATGCCGGAATAAACGCACTGATACAGCGGCCGTTGCAGCCGATACCTGAATCCAAGATAGTGACACGCTTCTGGATCATCGGCATCATCCTCGCCGCAGTCACATTCGTTACGCTTAAGATAAGATAAAGCTAATTATACCGGATAATATAGATTATGAAACGACTTGTAATACTCGGTGGCGGCGAAAGCGGCACAGGTGCCGCGGTGCTCGGCAAAGTCAGAGGATATGATGTCTTTGTCAGCGATGCCGGCACAATATCACCCAAGTACAGACAGATGCTCGACGACGAGCGAATACCATGGGAAGACGGCCACCACACTCCCGGGCTTATCCTCTCGGCCGATGAAGTGGTCAAGAGCCCCGGTGTCCCGCCTACGGCCCCGATGGTGCGCTCGATCATCGAAAAGGGCATACCGGTGATCTCCGAGATAGAATTCGCTGCCCGGTATACAGATGCGCGCATGGTGTGCATCACGGGCAGCAACGGCAAGACCACGACCACCCTCCTCACATACCACATACTCAAGAACGCCGGTGTCAACGTAGGTCTCGCCGGCAACGTGGGCAGCAGTCTCGCGCTGCAGGTGGCCCGTGGCCACCACGATGTCTACGTGATAGAGCTCAGCAGCTTCCAGCTCGAGAATATGTATGATTTCCACGCCAACATCGCTGTGATCCTGAATATCACTCCCGATCATCTCGACCGTTATGACTATGAGATGCAGAATTACGTAGATGCGAAATTCCGCATCCTGCGCAACATGACCCCCGATGATGCCTTCATCTACTGGAAGGATGATCCGGTGGTGGCCGCACAGCTCGCACGCATATCGCTCGACACCGCCCGGTATCCGTTTGCCGAGCATCAGGCCGCCGGTCTCGCGGCATATCTCGACGAGGACGACATGCTCACAATCGACACCCCGGCCACATCGCTCAAGATGCCGCGTGCCGACCTCTCGCTCAACGGTGTCCACAATCTCTATAACTCGATGGCCGCCGGTCTATCGGCCGCCATTTCGGGCATAAGCGCCGACGACATACGCAAATCGCTCGCCGATTTCGCCGGCGTGGAGCACCGGCTCGAACCCGTGGCCACAGTCGGCGGTGTCAGATACATCAATGACTCAAAGGCCACCAACGTAAACTCTACATGGTATGCCCTCGACAGCATGACCGAGCCCACCGTGCTGATACTCGGTGGCAAGGACAAGGGCAACGACTACACAGAGATACTGCCGCTGGTGAAGGAGAAGGTAAAGCATATCGTGGCAATGGGAGCCGACAACTCAAAGATACTCAAATTCTTCGATGGCGTGGTGCCGGTGACCGACACACATTCGCTCGACGAGGCGGTCGGTGCATGTGCGGCGATAGCCACAGCCGGCGACACGGTGCTGCTGTCACCCTGCTGCGCCAGCTTTGACCTGTTCAAGAGTTACGAAGACCGCGGCCGTCAGTTCAAGACCGCCGTACACAACCTGATATAATACATACATCTGTCATGGAAAACATACTGTCTGAAAAGGAAATACTTAATCCGGCCGGATCAAAAGACGTCAATCCGGCCCTGCAGGTGCCCAAACGCACCGACAAGCATATATGGGGCATCTACATAGCCCTGTGTCTGATCTCTGTGGTGGAGCTGTACAGCGCGTCGAGCCACGAGATAAAGGCCAGCAATGTATTCGCTCCGGTGATACGTCACGTCTGCTTCCTTATAGGCGGACTCATGGTGATGCTGTGGCTGCAGCGCACCCACTACAAGAAATTCTACCGCTGGGCCTTCATATTTGCTGCGGTGAGTGTGGTGCTGATGGTCTACACCTTATTCTTCGGCGATATAATCAACGGGGCCCGGCGCAGTATCACTGTGGCCGGAATACAGGTACAGACCGCCGAGCTTGTGAAATTCGCGGCTCCGCTGCTGGTGGCCGCGATCCTGTGCAAGGAGCAGATGAAGGGTGTCGATGATGTCACTACCCGGGGGGTGGTGGGCGTCTCGGCCTGTGTGCTGCTGTGCGGAGGGCTGCTGTTCTCGCAGGGCCTGACCAACACCCTGCTGCTGATGTCGATAAGCATCTCGATGATGATTATCGGCGGAGTAGGGGGCAAGAAGCTGATGATAGTGCTCGCCGCCTTCGCCGTATTCGCCATGATAGCCTTCGCTTACAAATTCTACAGGGCGTCGGCGCGCGAGGAAAAGGCCCCGGCCGTAGAGGCTACCGTGGTGGCCGGCACAGACATAGAGATGCCCGCATCCGGCCCCGCCGTCAATGAGTCCGGCACATCGACCGACCGTTTCGGCACCTGGACCAACCGTCTCAAACAGTATTTCGCCAAAGACAAATACAACGAGAAGATCACGGACGCCAACCAGCAGGAGCAGTATTCATATATCGCCCAGGCACATGGCGGAGCTTTCGGCGTGCTGCCGGGCAATTCGCGTGAGACCGCCCGACTGCCCCTGGCCTTCTCCGACTACATATTCGCCATAATCATAGAGGAGCTGGGGCTCTGGGGCGGCATACTTGTGCTGGTGTTGTATCTGTGGCTCCTTGCCAGGGCCGGACGTATAGCCTACCGGTGCCAGACAGCCTTTCCGGCCCTGCTGGTGATGGGTATGGCGGTGTTCATCACGTTTCAGGCCCTGTTTCACATGGCCATCGTGTCGGGTCTGTTGCCGGTGTCGGGTCAGCCGCTGCCATTGATCTCAAAGGGCGGCACATCGATACTCATCACGTCAATAGCCCTGGGTGTGATGCTGAGTGTGAGCCGGTTTGCCGCACGCAAGGGCAAGCGTGCCGAGATCAAGGAAGAGCTCGCCGAGCTACCCGATGAGGTAAAGGCCGCCAACCCTACATGACGCGATAAGAAATATATCTATATCAACAATATACGCCAATTACAAATACTTAGCTATGATAAGACGAGCACTCATAAGCGGTGGAGGCACAGGCGGACATATCTTTCCGGCCCTGTCTATCGCCAATGCCCTCAAGCGCAGATACCCCGATGTGGAAATACTGTTTGTCGGAGCGGACAACCGTATGGAGATGGAGCGCGTGCCAGCCGCAGGATACCGCATCATCGGGTTGCCCGTGAGCGGATTTGACCGCAGGCATCCCCTCAACAATATAAAGGTGGTGATGAGGCTGCTCAAGTCGATGCGTATGGCCCGCGGCATAATACGCGATTTCAAGCCCGATGTGGCCATCGGCGTGGGCGGTTACGCCAGCGGCCCCATGCTCAAGGCCGCACAGAAACAGGGCATACCCACGGTGCTGCAAGAGCAGAATTCATACGCCGGTGTCACAAACAAACTCCTGGCCAAGAAGGCTCGCGCAATCTGCGTGGCATACGAGGGCATGGATCGTTTCTTCCCGGCGGATAGCATACATCTCACCGGCAACCCTGTGAGAAAAGACCTGCTGTCATGCACGCTCTCTCAGGCCGAAGCCAAGACTAAGCTCGGATTCGACCCCGCCAGGCCCCTGATTCTCGCCGTGGGTGGCAGCCTGGGCGCGCGTACCATCAACGAGGCGCTGGCGCAGAATCTCGACTCGATAACCTCGGCGGGCCTGCAGCTGATGTGGCAGATCGGACGTTACGGCACGGATAAGTATCTCGCTGCCGCTGAGAAATATCCTGATGTTAAGGGCACGAAATTCATCACTGATATGGCACTTGCATACAAGGCGTCCGATCTGGTGGTGTCGAGAGCCGGAGCAGGCACTATCAGCGAGCTTCAGCTCTTGGGCAAGCCCGCGGTATTGGTGCCGTCGCCCAACGTGGCCGAGGATCACCAGCGCAAGAACGCCATGGCGCTCGTCGACCGCGATGCAGCGATAATGGTGGCCGACGCCGATGCATCCGCGCAGCTTGTCTCTACGGTGATTCCGCTCGTGCAATCGCCGGACCGCCTGTCGCAGCTCAGCGGGAATATACGCCGGATGGCGCTGACCGACTCTGACGAGGTGATAGTCGACATCATCGGATCCGTAATCTGACACCCCGCACCACAGGCAGCGCCACCGCTGCCCCCGGCAGCGTATTATCGGGAGCATCCGGGATTCCCGTCATAACCCTAACAATAATCTATCTTAATGGAAGCCAAGAATATATACTTTGTGGGCATAGGCGGCATAGGCATGGCCGCTCTCGCCCGCTATTATCTCTCCAAACACTATAACGTGGCCGGATATGACCGCACGCCTTCGGCGCTCACCCATGCCCTTGAGCAGGAAGGCGCCGCAATCAGCTATGATGACAGTCTCGACGCGATACCCGAGGGAATGCGCAAGAGCAACTCCACTCTGGTGGTATATACCCCCGCCATACCCGCATCCAACGTGCCGCTGACTTATTTCCGCGACAACGGGTTTGTAGTCATAAAGCGCGCCGCGGTGCTCGGCCTGGTGACGCGCGGCACCAAGAGCCTGTGTTTCGCCGGTACGCACGGCAAGACCACCACCTCGTCAATGGCCGCGCATATCATGGCCACCGACGGCACAGGATGCAACGCCTTTCTCGGGGGTATCCTGCGCAACTACGGCAGCAACCTGCTGCTCAGCGCCACATCGCCGTATTCCGTCATCGAGGCCGATGAATACGATCGCTCGTTTCACCAGCTGTCACCATACATCGCGGTGATCACAGCCACCGATCCCGACCACCTCGACATCTACGGCACCGAAGAGGCCTATCTGGAGAGCTTCGCCCATTTCACTTCGCTCATCAGACCCGACGGCACCCTGATCGTGCATGAGGGCCTCAAGCTCAAGCCACGCACGGCCCCCGGTGTCACAGTATATACCTATTCACGCGATACCGGTGATTTCCATGCCGATAACGTCAGGTATGGCGACGGCACAATCACATTCGATCTCGTCACTCCATGGCGCACGATACCCGATATAGAGCTCGGTGTGCCCGTAGAGATCAACATCGAGAACGCCATCGCAGCCGCAGCCGCCACCCTTGTCACCGGCGATGTGGCCGATGACAGGATCAGGGAGGCCCTGGCATCGTTTATGGGCGCCGAGCGCCGCTTCCAGTTCATGCTCAAGCAGCCGGGCCCCGGCGGCAAGGTGATCATAGATGACTACGCCCATCATCCCGACGAGCTGCTGATGAGCATACGCTCGGTCAAGGCTCTGTATCCCGGACGCCGTCTCACCGTGGCCTTCCAGCCCCATCTCTACAGCCGCACGCGCGATTTCGCGCAGGAGTTCGCCGATGCTCTCTCTCTCGCCGACGAGGTTGTGCTCACCGACCTGTATCCTGCAAGAGAGGAGCCTATACCCGGCATTTCGTCAAAAACAATCCTTGACAGGATAAAATGCGACAATAAATCGCTAATTTCTAAATTAGATTTTGTTGATACGATGAAAAATCGTAACTTTGACATCTTGTTAGCGATGGGTGCCGGAGACCTCTCGAATTACCTTCCCGCACTCGTTGCCGAAATAGAAAACAACTAATTTACCACCTGTCCCCGGATGTCGAAATCAGGCTACATACATCTCACGCTGTCGCTGCTGCTTGCCGTGTATCTGGTAGCGGCCCTTTGGTATACAAAGGCCGCCTCGAATGCCGATACGTTCCGCAGCCTGCAGATCAACATCATCGACAGCGTGTCGAGGGGATTCGTGACCTCTGAGGCCATAGACAACGAGCTGCAGCAGCTCAGCGAGCGCATCAGCCATACGCGCCGCGACTCGATCAACACCCTCGACATAGAGCGCAGGATCATGTCGATGGACAAGATCGAGAGCGCCCGATGCGTGGTGCTCAACGACGGCTCGCTGCGCATCTACGTCACTCCACTGCTGCCTGTGGCCCGTGTGTTCGACACCAAGGGCGACAACTACTACATCAACCGCGCCGGCAAGAGCATGGCTCCCTCTCACCGCTACCGCATCGACGTGCCTGTCATCGTGGGCGACTTCAACCCCAACCGCACCCCGGCGGTGTGCTTCCCTCTGCTCGACTTCCTGGCCGAGCATCCCGATCTGGCGGATGTCTACAATACCATCGAGATCAAGAAAAACCGCGATATCATCCTCATCCCGTCAATCAAGGGCCATGTCGTGAATCTCGGAGATTGCAGCGATCTCGCGAACAAATTTGACCGCATAGGTGTATTCTACCGTAAGGTGATGCCTCATAAAGGCTGGACATATTACGACACCATCTCCGTGAAATGGCGCGGACAGATCGTGGCCCACCAGCTCAAGGAGAAGGCCCGCAGCAACGAGATTCTCGTGGAGGAGCATGACGATATCGATGACATCAGCACGATGTCGGGCGGATTAGCTCCGCCACCCGCCAAGGCGACATCGCCGGCTAAGGTGAAGACCGATTCCGCAAGGACAGCAGGCTCTGACCGGCAAAAGACACCTGACAAGCCCTCCAGGGCGGAGACATCAAAAGAAAATAAGAAATCAGATACTAAAAGATAATACATAAGCCCCATGGACCAGAAATATATCGTAGCACTCGAACTCTCAGGATCGCAGGTAAAAGGCGCCCTCGCCCGCGTCTCCCGCGTCAATGGAGTGTTCATCCCACCTACAATCCAGGCTATTGTGGCCGAGGAAAACTGCAACTGCGTGCAATACGGCAGGGTACAGAACCTTATCAACGCCCAGAAATACACATCGAGCGTGATACGTCACCTGCAGGCAGAGGAGGGGCTCGACGATATGCATATCACCAGCTGCTATGTCTCCCTGGCCGGACGCTCGCTCGGGTCAGAGCAGACCAGCGCCGAGCTGCAGCTCGCTACCGAGATGGAGATCACTCCGGATGTGCTCAAGAGGCTGTTTCATGAGGCAAGCAAGAACGCTTCGCTCAACAAGAAGGTGCTCAGGGTGCTGCCCCGCCGCTTCTATGTCGACAACACCGTGATGGCCGACCCCGTGGGCTCGCTCGGCAAGCGTCTGCGCGGCGACTTCACCCTGGTGACATGCAATCCCGCCAACCAGCGCAACCTCGACATGGTGATACATGACAAGATGGGGCTCGATGTAGCCGAATACGTGCTGCAGCCCCTCGCCGTGGCCGACATGGTGCTCAACGAGGAGGAGAAGCAGCTGGGCGTGCTGCTCGCCGACGTGGGTATGCAGACCACCACGATCTCGATCTACAAAGACCGCTCGCTGCAATATCTCGCCACCCTGCCCATGGGCTCGGGCAACATCACCAACGATATAAAGATAGGGCTTAACACCACCATGGAGAAGGCCGAGCTGCTGAAATGCGCCCAGGGCAACGCGATGCCTGACAACAGCCGCAGCGCCGATGAGAATGCCGTGATGAACCGCTATGTGTCGGCACGCGCGTTTGAGATAGCGGCCAACATAATCGCCAATATATCATATGCCGGCTATCGCTCGGCCGACCTTTCGGCCGGTATCGTGCTGTGCGGCCGTGGCGCACGTCTCAAGAATTTCGATGTGCAGATCGCCGAGCAGAGCAAGATGGCCGTGCATATAGCCGAATTGCCCGAGACCATCAACTATACGTTCAACACCTCATCGGTGCGTCCTGCCGACTTCATGTCGCTCATCGCTGTGGTCGACAAGGTGTCTCACCGCCCCTATGACAAGATCGTGGAGTGCGTGACCAAGGAAGAGCCGGAGATAGATGTGATAATACCTCAGCCCCGCGTCATGGACGACCCGCACGCCGCTTACAAGCCCCAGGTGCAGTCTGCTGCCCGCCCCGCACCCAAA
This sequence comes from uncultured Bacteroides sp., assembly GCA_964495725.1. GTDB lineage: Bacteria > Bacteroidota > Bacteroidia > Bacteroidales > Muribaculaceae > CAG-873. The sequence goes on along the minus strand of CAZBWZ010000020.1, from coordinate 10,993 downwards.
TCAAATCCTGTGACGCCTCAGTTCACGCCGATACAGATCACCGATGATGACGATGACAAGCGCTGGGCCCAGGATGACGAGGTGGAGACCCGGCAAGCCGCCTACGACGACAATAAGGACACCGACCGCAAGCCCGTGGCAGACCGCGAGCCCGAGCCCGAGCGGAAAAAGAAAAAGGGTGGAAGCAAATTCATATCAAGTCTGCGCGACAAGATGATAAGTATCCTGCGCGATGATTCTGATCTTGACAACGATACAGATCTCGGATAACACCACCGGTACATTAATCAAGAATAATAAACATCACCACATATATGGATAACGATATACATGTAAACAACGAGTATTCTTACTCCGACGCTCCCACCTCCTATCCTCCGCAGAAGATCAAGGTGATAGGTGTCGGCGGAGGCGGCAACAACGCGATCAATCACATGTACAACATGGGAGCCCGCAATGTGTCGTTTATCGTTGCTAATACCGACCGTCAGGCCCTGGAGAATTCTCCGGTGCCCACTAAGGTGCTCCTCGGGCCAAATATCACCCGCGGACGCGGAGCCGGCAATAATCCTGAGCGCGCGCGCCAGGCCGCCGAAGAGAGCGCTGATGACATCAACGATCTCTTTGATGATGACACCGACATGGTGTTCATCACCGCAGGTATGGGCGGTGGCACCGGCACAGGTGCGTCTCCGGTGATCGCGCGCATAGCCCGCGAGCGCGGTCTGCTCACCATCGGTATCGTCACTATCCCGTTTCTATTCGAGGGCAGCCGCAAGATCATAAAGGCTCTCGAGGGGGCCAAGGAGATGGGCAAATTTGTCGACGCCCTGCTGATGATCAACAATGAGCGTCTGGGCGAGATTTACCGCGACTGTGACTTCCTCAACGCTTTCGGCAAGGCCGACGATATCCTCTCCATGGCTGCGATGAGCATCTCGGAGATCGTGACATGTGACGGATATATCAATCTTGACTTCAACGATGTGGACAATACGCTCAGGGACGGCGGCACGGCTATCATCTCCACCGGCTACGGTGAGGGTGAGAACCGTGTGACCAAGGCTATCGAGGACGCGCTGCATTCGCCTCTGCTTAAGAATACGGATATATACGGCAGCAAGAAGCTGCTCTTCAACCTATATTTCTCGCGTGACGCCGAGGATGCCTTCAAGATCGAGGAGACGGCCCAGATCACTTCATTCATATCAAATATCGACTCTGATGTGGATGTGATATGGGGTGTGGCTTTTGATGAGTCGCTTGGCAACCGGGTGAAGTTCACCATCCTTGCCGCCGGTTTCGAGGCTACGCTCACCGATGAGAAGTCCGAGAAGAACCAGTCTGGCGATAGGATACATGAGCCTGTCCGCAAGCCTGAGGTGAAGGATGCGAAGGCGGAGAAGACCAAAGACGACCAGCTCAGCGATATCTATGGCGCCGACAAGATCAACCAGCTGCGCCAGACACAGGCCCAGGCGCGTTGCAGCGTGCTCAAGCCCGGTCAGTTTGATGACGAGAACTACATGGCTGATATCAATGACAAGACGGCCCTGGAGCGCAATCGTGTGCAGAGCGCGTCTGCCAACCGCAATACGGGCATACCGCAGCAGCCGTCGCAGCGGCAGACACCCACCCGCCGCTCGGGCAGCAGCATCGACTTCTCTGAAGACTTCAACTGATAATATCCCATGATACCGTATTCAAGAGGACAGCGCAAAGAGCTGTCCTCTTGCTGTTGATATGAGGTAGTTATGTTGCATCATGGTACCCGGTGATATGGCACTATGAATCCTTTAAAATGCAGCCCCCCGAACGCTTTTGTCGATACGGTCAATAACAAGACCAATATCACGATCAATCTGTTAATGATTTTTTGGGGTAACCATATTGGGATTTTTAATATTTAAATTACCTTTTGAGGTTGTTATTCCTTTTTGTTTAATGCTTTGCGGGAGAGGGGTATTACATCGTGGTGCTGTCGGCTTTCTGCGCCTCGGCGGTTCGGCGGGATGTCCGGTTGAGGGTGGGCAATGGTTGCTGGATCCGTTTCTGCAACCCTGTTACGTCAATCTTAATATCATCGTCATTATACTTGATAATTGGCCTGCGACGGTATATGAGAGGGCTCAGATTCGCTGTTTTAGTATGGTCATAGCTATAGTCGAGATCATACATATCCTCGGAAAGCGGAGTGCTCAGGATTATGCTGTCGTTTAGCTTTACATACTTTAGCAGGAGTTGTATCTCTGGATCGTTGTCGTCACGATAATTCTTTAACCGGTCCATATATTTCTTAAACTCGTCACGATAAATGCGATAATAGGCGTTAATCAAGAGAGGATCATAGCCTTTTGTCTCGCACTCCGCCACATATTGCTCATACACCGACTTTTTCGCTACGAGATAGCCGGTCTCCATGTACATAAATAGCTCGAGACATTTTGCCCGATGGTAAAGCATCGTATCCGACAAGTACCACAATGCGGTGTACCGCTTCGAATCCCAGCCTTTTGCTGTCACTAAATTACTTTTAGATCTCGCTCTTTCAATAGAATCACGGAAATACTTCCGCGTCCTATACCTCTCAGAGTCAAAACGCCGATGAGATCCCGTTTCGGAATAAGGATAAGCGTAACAGACCTCAAGAGTATCGTTCGCCTCAGAGAATCTGTCAATGCTATTTTTTATTTCGGATAACAGGGCGCTGTCCGTTCCTAAAACATATACACCGCAGGCTGAGTCATTTTCCAATATAAAGGCATGTACTCTATCCGGATGGTGGAGAAGCCAGAGAAGGCCCTTCCTTTCGAGTATGTCCTGCTTGATCTTTATCCACGGCTTATGATTTATTTCCCGAAGAGGAACATAATCCATCGCTCCGCGTATGTGCAATGTGCAGAAAAGCTTAGTAGAAACAGTCATGATTAAGGCAATGACGACTGCAAGTCGCCTTACGGCGGATGGCTGAATAATACTGCGGGTACTCATTCTCATTCTTTCAGTAGGTTATTTAACCGATTCGGGAATTTATATTTTTCCGGAGGCCGTGGTGGAGTTTTTCATGGGAGAGGCTTTTTGACAAAGATACGTTAAGGATTTGTAATCATCTCAGTTTACGTTTGTTTTAACATAATTTTAACAATAGGATAGTGTAAGTAAAGAAGAATATCGGGGTTGATCAAATCAGTGAGGATAATCCCGGTGGAAACCGCTTTTTGGAGATACCGCAGGAATCTGCGATCCATCTGCGGTGGATACTGCGTGGCTCTTCAGAGCCGTTAAAAGATCTGCCTTCGGAATCTTCCTTTATATCAAGGTCGCACGCGGAGGGGCGGAGGGGCAGAGGTTAAGAAAAGGGGATGGGTAGGAATCCGAAGGCGGATCTTTGAGACTCCGAAGAGCCGGCGGCATCGTGCAGCGTGTACTCACGTGATGTCACACGGTCGGTGTTGTCGTATTCCAGCTTCCCGGTGACCTGGAGGCCCGAGAGGGTGGATGTCACCGTCTTGATATTGTAATTATTCTTTGTAAGACCCAACAAACAAGTAGCGTGCCTCATTATGTTAATTAATTCACAAATCCTGCTTATCTCGGTTTGCTACAGTCTAATCCCCAGTTTGTTAAGCAAATCAGCCTAAACAATTGAGCGAATCCAGATTATCACAAATAATATCCCGGAGAGAATCGTAATAATAAGATTGATTATCAATATGTCAAATTCATAATCGAAATAGCAATTCACAAACGGCGCTATAAGATATTTTGTCTTCATCCTTAATTTATTGAATGGGGATGTGTCCGTTGATATATGTTGTCGGATTATTTCATTGATCTCCAACATACGGCAATATTGGGATAAATCGTCTGCTGGGATGGATATCGTGTCTTCATCGAAATATTTGGATATGTATATGGTGTTGTCATTGATTACATTAAAAATGCAACCGCTGCTCGAATAATCTGAACAGCTATCCAACGACAGAACATAAGTTTCACGGTTGGCTATAGAATCTACTTTAGAGATATGCAATGTATTATTTTGACTTCTTTTCTCATAGGGCAGTGTCAACTTGGTTTCGTGAATTTTTGTCATATAGCAGGTTTTAACCTTGATTGATCTCTCTTCATGAAAGTCTATACGCCTGATAAATATGATTGATAAAAATACAACAGTCAATGTGGCTAAAGAAATAAAAAACAATCCTATAACTGTCTTCTCATAGATATGTGTTCTTTTTTTCATCCTGCAATAGCTTTTTGGGCCCTGAGAGATCGGTGAGTGGGAAGGGGTTGGTCATAATAGGCGTGGATGCTGTCACCGGCGATGAAGCCGCCTGGTATCTCCCCACGGCTGAGGGTGGACGGTTGTTTTTTCATGGGAGAGGCATTTTTGACAAAGATACATTAAGGATTCGTAATCAGGTCAGTTCACGCTTGTTTTAACATAATTTTAACGAATGGATGCGATACGTAACTATTCATCAAGGATAATGAAAGGGAAATCGTCCACCTCCGCGTTCTCACTATGTGATATGCCTGCGAGGGGAGGCCGCGGCTTGCCGCGACCCTATCCTGATTGTCAATGCTTTAGGTGTAATGATTGAGCGGAATTCAAAAATCAGCGATCCATCTGCCCCTATCCTGCGTGGCTCTTCAGAGCCTGGGATATCTGCCTTCGGAAGACTTTCCTTTCCCAAGATCTAATGCCTATTGTCACACGCGAAAACGCCCAGAAATGCGCAAAAACCGAGGCCGGTGCCTCGTGGAAAATACAAGTTGTGTGGGCGTCGCTTATGGGATGGTGAGGAGGCAGTTATATTGCATCATGGTACTTGGTGATAAATGGCGACTCGTTGAGGGTGTCAAATGTGTTGATAAAGAGTGTGACCAACTGCACCCCAACATCGGCGGAAGTCAGGAGGGTCAGTTTACCCAGTAGCTGGACTGTTGATTCGATGGTTGACGAGTCATTGCTATCACTTATCTTTTTGTTTAATGCTTCACGGGTGAGGAGTGTTGCTTTTCTCATTTTCCTATGGTCATATATGTAATCGAGATCATAGATGTCATAATTTTTGGGTTGGTTAAGTAGTATGCTGTCGTCCATCCTTATATATTTACACAGAAGCTGTACTTCCGGATATATGGATTCTTTACCTTCCTCAAATCTTGAAGGAAGAGGACCTGTGTGCAATTTTTCATATCCTCTTTGGGTGCATTCCGCTTCATATTCGCTAATTATGGAATCATCAATTAAAGTATTCAGCGAATTAAACCGTAGCAGACGTGTATATCTTGTGTTATGGAAAAGTCCGGTGTCAGACACAAACCAGTACCCCTTTCTGTTCTCATCCCGGAAGCTACTGTATCTCGGCTGTAGTTTTGATATCTCGGCATCTACTAACTCTCTATATACTGTTTGGGACTTGTAACGTTTGAGATCAAACGGGACCAAATTTATTGAGGGTAACTGCCATATATATGGTACAACAACCGTATCATTAGATTTGGAAAGCATATCAAGGCTGTTCTTAATCTCTATTACGAGTATGCTGTCCTCGCAAAAAAAAAGTCCATATTCAGATCCATTATTCAATATGAATGCCTCTACCATGGCGGGATGGCTCCTCATCCAGATCAGTCCTTTCCTCTCCATCAGTTTCTCTTTGACCTTTAACCATAATAAAATTTTTTTCCAGGCATATTCTTGCTCCATAGATCCAGCTAAATGCAGCACTCCTAATACTTTTGTCGATACGGTCAGTAACAAGACCATTATCACGATCAATCTGTTAGTTAATTCTTTGGTAACTATGTTTGTATCTTTAAGATATTCAAAGTTTTACGCTTAGGGGCAAAGAAATCCTTATGGGTCATACTGCATGTAGATAGTTATCCAGTGGAATTGTTTTATATAAAGTTGTCCTGTCGTATGATTCACTTGTAATTTATTTTCCAGTCAAATGTTTTCATGTGTTTCATGTAGCGGGCTCCATTTATGGGAATGAACTTGCCTTCCACATCGTTTCTATAATAGATAGTGAGGATGGAATCTTTGATCTCCCAAGTCGCAAACGCTATCTTTGTATCGTCCTTTAGTTTGAGTGTATCCAGAAACAGCCATCCTCTTCGGAATAATTGTTTCCTGTTCTCGTCTGTAACGATTGCATATCCGGATTCAGCAGGCTTACCGTATTTCCTCATGTTTTGTTTATAATCCGTTACAATCCTTGTATCTTTCATCTCTGAGAATGTAAGAATGTCGTCCGATGAGACATAAGGCTCCAGAAATTCGTCCAGATCAACGATCCGCCCAAGATTCCAAAGATTGCAACCAATGTTTTTACTATATGGAGCAAGTAAGAATTCAGCCGCGATGAATGTCCTTGGAAGACTATCAATATTTATTCTTGGGAATCTGTCCTTGGTGTAATCATCCCACAGTTGCCTGTGTATGGAATCAGGCTCTCCTGTGTATTGATAGATCTCAAATCTATAGTCCCTTACATGGAAATCAAGATAGGTGTTATCATCAAATATCAGATATTTGATGGTTTGACTATCTTCGGTATTATCGATAATGGCATAAAACAGGCATATCGCATAATCACGAGTTCTCTTTACCTCAATATAATTTGCATATACATCGGAATCAGTTTCCCTAAAATATATAATCGCGGAAGAATCTTCATAGTGAATTAAGAACTCTAAACCGATCGGATCAAACACATCTACACGATCTTTTCTCGGCATGCAAAATGTCAAAAATTGAAAGGCAAAAACTATGGCAAATAATTGTGTAGCTTTCTGACTAAATCCGTTGCTCTTCATAAATATTTTTAAATATTCTTTATTAGGTATAACACAAAATTATAGTCAATTCAAATATATAAAGGCTTATTTAAATAATCGGCGGATTGCTCCGGAAAATTGAGATTTGAAGGTTTTAACTACAAGATCATATCCATATCGTTGTGCGTTTTGCGAAGACATACCTTCAGTGGCAAAGCTTTTCTCTTGATAAGATTGAAGTCCGTCAAACGCAACACGTGTTAACTTCCAGGGGATAAAATTATACCCTGCCACAAATCCTGCCATCATATTTCCGATATCTCTGGCCGAACTATAGCATTTGCTGCCACCTATTGGAATAGGCATACCCCTGTATATATCTTTTGTACTACCGTCATTATCATCTTCCGTGGTTTCTGTACCGTTAGTCCTTTTAAAATCATACAACTGGCCACCGTATGCATTAAGCGCATATTCGATAATATCTGGGGGATTATCAATGAATGACTGTATGAATATAATACCACTGTTATCCCATGGATTAATAATAGCACCTTCTGCCGATGCCCCACTATCACTGTCATAGAAACTTGTTACTACAGGAGTTTTACCTACCGATACTTTACTTGGAATTATATTCCCATCTGCATCACGGGTTGATATATAAATATTTAGATCATCGTCTAAACATCCTCCTTCCACTGTATATGTACCATCTCCATTATCACGTACGAACGTACTCAACCCGGTGGGGTCGGTGAGGTTCATGGGGTTGGCCATGCAGTAGAGGTAGGGGGAGAATGGGGCGTAGTCTTCCTGGAGGGGGTCGGGGGTGAGGAAGCGGGCGGTGGCTGCATCGTAGGGGCGCGCGGGGAAGTCGAGGAAGGTGAAGGCCCCGAGGCTCACGCTCTCCTTGCCGCCGTAGCGGCGCGGCTGCATCGCAGAGCCGTTGATGTCGCGCAGGGCCGTGGCCGTGCTCTCGCCGAAGGGCATGCCGAATGGATAGTAGTGCGTCTCCTGCTCCACGGCCCCGGTGTGGGCGTTGACCACCCTGCGCACGTTGCCCTGATGGTCATGCAGGTAGGCGTGGATGCTGTCACCGGCGATGAAGCCGCCGGGTATCTCCACACGGCTGAGGGTGTAAGGTATTCTATTCATAGGAGAGGATTTTGCTCCAAAGATACGTTAAGGATTTGTAATCAAGTTAGTTTGTACTATGTTTAACATTTATTTAACAAATGGATGCGATACGTAAGTATTCAGCAAGGATAATGAATGGGAAATCGTCCACCGGTAGGGACGTGATTAATCACCTCCGCGTCTTCATTGTGTGATATGCCTGCGAGGGGAGGCCGCGGCATGCCGCGACCCTACCCTGATTGTCAATGTCTTAGGTGTAATGATTGAGCGGAATTCAAAAATCTGCGATTTATCTGCCCTTATCCTGCGTGGCTCTTCAGAGCCTGGGATATCTGCCTTCGGAAGACTTTCCTATCCCAAGATAATGCATATTGTCACACGCGAAAACGAAGAAAAACGCGCAAAAAACCGAGGCCGGGGCCTTGGGGAAAATGCCATTTGTGTTGGCGGCGTTTATGGAATGTAGATTTTAAAACAACAGCTGCTGATGGACGTGTGATAGCAAGCTTTTATTTAAGGTATCTGTACTGGTACCTGGGGCCTTGGGGATAAAGGATGCCGTTGACGGGTACAGGAGTGTTGTCATGTAGGATTTTGTATATGACCTCCAGGTCGGTGCTGTCTCCAGACCACACCACTTGCTTGAATTCGGTATCATCGCTTATATCCATAGTGTCAAGAAACAGCCAGTGGTTCTTACAGATATAGTTTCTCTTATTATTTGGTGTGACGATCACGATCCGTTCGGTGCGCTTACTGTATGCCCGATTCCGTATGTTCTCATCATAATCCGTACTGATGTGTTGCTCTTCCAGATCAGAGTAGGGAATTATTTGCGATGAGTTGGATATGGATCGGATAAGAGAATCAATGTCTCCGACTTTGCCAATATCGAATATCAGGAGAGCGATGTCGCTGCTTGCTATGGCAAGTCTTAATTCGGCCAACAGGTAGTTTCGTGGCAGGTACTGTCCTTTGTGTGCGGTATCAGCCGAGGGTGATAGCGGACGAGCTGTTTCCTTTAAATCTAAAATCGACTGGCGTACGGACTCCACGTAGTGATTTACCATATAATCATAATCCGGAATATTCAGGCTATAGTAGGAATCGCTGTCAAAAATTATCTCCTTTATTTCCATCCGACCTTCGGTATTATCGATGATCAGCCACAGTATATCCAGCATAGTGTCGCTATAGTGCCTGGTTTCGAAATAGTTTGGCAGATTCACCGAGTCCTTATCCCCGAAATGTATGAGCCGTGTGGAATCAAGATTCTCTATCCTGAATCTGAGATTGATTTGTTCGAAGGAGATCTCCCTGACCATTCTGTGGGGAATGAAGCAAACGATTACCGGCAGAATGATAGCCAATACACACAATATCCAGAGGTATTTACTGATGTTACGTCCTATGCTATTCATCTTTTTCATAAGGAGCTTTTGAGGCAAAGATACGTTAAGAATTTGTAATCAGGTAGGTACTCGCTTATTTTAACATGATTTTAACAATAAGGCAGACATCACGCAGAGGAGCTGAGGGGCAGAGGAGTGGTCTGGGGCGATCCTACACGGAGATAATTGCTCATGGGGTTCAGCTGAATCAGAAATCATAATCTGTTTCGTCGCACCCTGATATCCGTTAAATCGCCACAGCTATGAGATAATTGCCCCGTACTTAGTCTTTCAGGCATCTTATAGGTACGACGTAAACACCATCTTTACGCTGGTAGGCAAAATCACCCACGGCAGTGAGCACCATCATAAAAGACGGGTGGCTCATCTTTTCCATATCTATCTTATCTTGCAATTTGAGAAGATTATAAGCACCTTCTTCAATAAGCTTATCTCCACCGAGCTTGATTTCAATAAGTCCATATTTACCGTTACGCAGATGTATCACCGTGTCACACTCAAGTCCGAGACTATCTCTATAATGGTATACCTTTCCGTTCAAGGCCTCAGCGTATACCCTGAGGTCTCGGACACATAAGTTCTCAAAAACGAGCCTAAATGTCCGGAGGTCATTTATTAAGTCTGCCGGGCCGATACCAAGTGAAGCAGCAGCGATTGAAGGGTCTACAAAATATCTTGTGTCGGTGGTGCGGATTGCAGCCTTACTCCTGAGATTGGGTTTCCATGCCGGCATATCCTCTATTACAAATATAAGCCTGAGAGCATTTATATATGTCTGTAATGTGCGTACATCAAAGGCATTATGCTCATTTCCGGATAAATCGGCATTTAAGGCAGATAAGGATGTCTGAGTGCCTAAATGTCTTGAATATGATCGGAGTATCTTTAACACCCTATCGGGATTCTTCAGCGACCCGTCCACTCTGTTGATGTCAGAGCTTACCACTGCATCGACATAATCCATCGCACGCCCGAGCGATATCTCTTTTTCTTGAAATACGGCTCTCGGCCAGCCTCCTCTACACGCCAGGAACACTATATCTTCAAGATTTGATGCACATACGGCAGATGGTCTGTCTCCCTCAAACAATGATTTCAGACTTACCGCTCCGGTGGAGTCTCCTGACTCCCAAAGACTCATAGGACGCATCCTTATCCTTCCGATCCTGCCTGTGCCGGTATGCATCTTTTTACGCTCCTCATCATCGATAAGCGGCACTGCTGAACCGGTAAGGATGAATTGTCCGTCTTTGTCTCTGTGATCCACTGTATACCGCACTGCATCCCAAAGCTGTGGTGCAATCTGCCACTCATCGATTAATTTTGGTACGGCACCTTCCAGCAGGAGAGTCGGATCCAGGCTTGCCGCCTCAAGGAAGCTATTTCGTTGACGCGGATCATCCATATATATGACACTCTCTGCCTTTTGCTCGGCTGTAGTCGTCTTTCCGCACCATTTTGGCCCTTCAATCAGCACCGCTCCCATACCTTTGAGTTTATTTGACAGGAGTGTGTCTGCTATCCTTGGTCTATATTCTCTCTGTGTCATAAATTGAAGTATTTCAGGTCACAAAGATATTAAAAAAATCTCATTGTATGAAATGTAGAGGATTTAATGTATGAAATGTAGAGAAATTATTGTATGA
>CAZBWZ010000019.1:0-28675 GCA_964495725.1 uncultured Bacteroides sp. | reverse complement strand
AATTTGTTACTAAAACAGCCGCAATTTATTAATAATTTCTGAAAAAACATCAATTATCAATTATGTTTTAAAACATATTCACCGATTTCGCCTTAATTTTTGACCGGGAGACATGATTATGGATAGTGAAAGACAAGGATATTATTAATCTTTGTCATTAAGAGAGATGAATCTTACTAAATTGCATTGACTGCTGATGGACATTATGTTTATGGTATCGATTGCGGCGTGTGAGGAGGAAGACCCGCCTCTGTTGTTTACGCAGTAGGAAATATGCCAAGGAGCCATAGATAGGTTAGCGGATGGCATGGAGGTAGGCGAGGAGGGCCATCTTGCCGCGCATGGTTTCGCGTGGTGTAAACTCGCCGTTGACCCAGAAATAACGCTGGTTGAAGAAAGATTCCTGCGACGGCCAGCCCTCCTCCCACTTAGGGTAGCAGTAGGCGAGTAGCACCAGGGCATCACCTCCGTTATGTCCCGGCGACCATGTCTCCGTGCCGTTGAACGGGGTCTGTCCCGGATGCGTGCCGGGCACACCGTCGTTACGCCCCGTGCTGTAGCAGTCGGTGATATGGCGTTGGCCGAGACCCGTCATCTCAACAGTGTTGGAGGGATTACGCCCCAGACACCAGTCAGCGTCAAGTATCATTGCACGCTCCAGGTCGGCTTTGCGTGCCGTGTCGGAGGCTATGCTGTGGGCGAGCATCAGCAGCTGCAGATTCTCAGATGTCTGCCACCGTGGATCGTTGGTGGTGCGCCTTGACGGGCGTGTGCGCCATTTTTCAAGATGCAGTTCATCGGCCTGACGATTTACGGCAGAAACCATATTATCATAGATATCAGTGTAATGACGTAAGCGTGGCGTGTGGAGATAAGCGGCAGTAGCCCAAGTCTGCATTCCCTTGCCGGAGCTCCAGATGTCACATCCGGGCGTGACCGCCAGCGAAGTACGGGCCATCTCGTCTTCCCATCGGGTGTCGCCGGTGAGATTATACAGGAAAGCGGCAGCCATATTCTTGAAATCAAGTCCGCGCATGATACCGTCGCCGACGTGCTGCTCGTCATGTAGCTGTTGGTTGGCCTGACGCGATGCGTATTCGTATGCTTTTATTGCCTCTTCGGTGTAATACCGGCAGAGAGCGGAGTCACCCTGTAGCCTGAGACACTCGGCGAGCATGGCGCAATTGGCAGCATTGGCCCAGGCCGCCATGGTGGTGCAACCGGCCTGATACATCACCTTCCAGTCGCGGGTAGGATTGGTCACGCCCTGGCTGTAGCCCTCACCGTCACGGATGCTGAGGAAGAAATCCACCTCGTTGCGGGCTTCGTCTATTAGATCGGGCAATCCGTTGCCGCTCTCGGCTATGCCCAGATTATCATCGGCGAGGGCTCCGCCGGTGATAACAAAGGGCAGTAGCATGTCATAGATGTTTGAAACGTGAGCCAGATGCCGATCCCAGTCAAAAGCATCGCTATGGCCACCTTTCACCTTATCGTTTACCCGGTTGCCTTCCACACGGTGACGGTGAAATTCCGACTCCTCCGGCAGCTTGAAATGAGGTTCGTCCCATACGTCGCCACTGAGTTTACGCCAGTCGTCGCTCCATGGGTTGAGATCGGTGATATACACAGTCAGGTCAGCCGGGTCATCGCCCGGTATGAAAGCCGGTTGGCGCGGTACAGGAGATATATCGGCCCTCGGCTTCTCGCCGAGGCGCATATAATAATAACCCCTGAGTGATGTCTTGTAAGGCTCGAAATACACATCCTTGTCAACATCAAAGTCGAGGCTGCAACCTACATCCTCCACCACCAGGCGATAGCGTCCCGGCTGTGTTTTGGAGAAATCGATACGCCACACATCGCTGCCTGTGTTATTCTTGCCGTTGGCCTCGTTGGTGTGCTCATCGGCCTTTTTCCAGAAAAGGACCTTGCCTGCAACACTCTTCTTATGGGTGTCAACATTGTATAGCCAGACACGCTTGCCCTCGAAGTCAGAATAGTCGCGCTGTCCGCCGTCACCGAGCCACATATACAGGTCGGCTGAATTCACCTCCTGAGACGGATTGTAGCCTATGATATTGACATGCACCGCTTCTGACTGTGACGAGAATATGTCAAATTTCACTTCGTCTTTCACCGCATCGCTACCTATGCCGTCGGGGATGTTCACCGTATAGGAGCAGCCCTGTCGCATAGGCTTGGGCAACTTGAGGTACAGCGTATGGTCGAGTTCGCTTGTCAGGGTGTGATCAGTGTTCATCGGCTTGGCTTTGCGGTATACAGCCACCGGGGTCACTTTGCCGAATGTCTTGTCGTCGGACGATGACACGCTCCATAGACTTGCGTCTGAGGCGCGGTCGGCTACCAGACGTGTGCCAAAGACCTTGAGCGTGTCATCGCCCTCGGCGAAAGAGTGGCCGAGAAACGCACTTGGGCCGGTGCCGTTGTCGCGGTATCTTACCTCACCGTCGTGAAACTCCACCATTATAAAATCTTTGTCGAGTGTCTTAGCTCCGAGATATTTCGTGGCGCAGACCTGCCATGATTGGGCCAGAGCCACACACGTTATCGTGAATCTGATGATATTTTTCATTGTGAACATATTATTGTGCTGATGATTGGAAGATGTAGCGCAAATCTACAAATAAAATTGTAAATGGTGGCAATTATGGCGGCAAAATCACGTTATTATAATAAAGTAAATCGAGATCACACCAATGCAGAAATTCATAGTGACGGGAGAGGGACGTCTGAAGTTTGGAGATGTCACCCTCCACAAACATCTTTTGCTGCCCTGCGAGACTTGTCTGGGCGGGGGCGTGTATGAGTTTGACTATACGAGCCGCCGTATGCTGCTCAGTGGCCGCTCCTATGATTTCGGTCGCGTGAGCTGGGATAAAGTGGACTGCTTGCTGGTGCCAGGGTCACTGAGCGGTTTTGATATTTATTACGAGGACTTGCCGGTGACGGATTTCGCACCTGTGACATACGTGTGACTCCTATTTAACGATGACCGATTATGAAACGAATGATCCATACGATAGCTGCGTGTGCATTAGGTATGACAGCCACCGCTGCAATACAGATCAACGGCAGCTCACGCCAGGTGATCACCGAGAAGCCAGCGGCAAGCACCGGCCTCAACGATATCTACGTGGTGTATGATACTCGAGGGGCCACCGCGTCATATATAGCCAGCGGCAGTGCCGGTGTGAGCGTGCAGCGCTACAGCAATCTCGGTGGCGGATATGCCGAGGATGTGGTGACACGCCGCGACGGCGACATCTACACCTTCGACCTCGCGGCATCAGACATGGGCTATATCATCAGCGAGGGCACCGACCGCTATTACTGCTGGGTGGTTAACTACGCCGACCACCGCTGTGTGCTACGCGGCATCGCTCCGGCAGCCGAGCAGGATTGCGACCGCACGCGCCTTGAAGTGGAAGGTGATGCCGGACGTATAATCTACTACACCATCAACGGCGCGGCCACAGACCTGAGCCGCGACATACATTTAGACTACACCACGCTCACCTACGATGATACTACCGGCAGCTACACCACAGTGGCTGCCTCACAGACGTTTGACTATGCCGACCACACAATCGGGGTAAAGGCGCCGCTCTGCGACACCGACTTCACCATATCCGGCGACCGCTTTCTCGAGGCATGGGGCGAGAAGGTGAGCGTGACCTCGTCACTCTTTAAGGCCATCGCCGTCGAGGCACACACCTCCGCCGTTCAGTCTGAGCGCGACAATGACAATGAACAGAAAGGCGACGGCGGCCTCGGTGGCTCGGCTCCGGCTGAGATCACCTTTACGGCATCCGTGACCGATGCAGCCATATTCCGTGAGTGGCAGCTGTCGACCGATCCTGAATTCGAGACCTTTCTCGACCGTTTCCAGCAGTTGGAGTTCACCAACAGCTTTGAAGAGCAAGGCACATTCTATGTGCGCTTCGTGGCCAACAATGCCGAAGGCAGCTGTGAATTCACAGGTGAGACCTACGAGGTGAGGATAGGGGAGTCGGCCCTGCGTTGCCCCAACGCGTTCTCGCCCAACGGTGACGGTGTGAATGATGAATGGAAGGTGAGCTACAAATCGATAGTAAGCTATGAATGTCATATCTTCAACCGCTGGGGGCAGGAGATGAAATCCATGACGGATCCGTCGGAAGGCTGGGACGGAAGATACGGCGGTAAATATGTGCCCACCGGAGCCTATTATTATGTGATAAAGGCTGTGGGTTCGGACGGTCGCAAATATAATCTGAGCGGTGATATAAATATCGTGAAGGCAAAGATCAACGGTACACACTCAGATGAATAATGAATAATTGCCACAACAGTAAAAATTGACAACATGACAAACAAGAAAAACAAGATAATTCCCGTAATAGCATTAACCGTATGTGCCCTCGCGCTTACGGCCGGAGCGGCCTGTGAGTCGGGCGACCGCACCCTCTCGTTCGCTACTGTGGTCAATCCCGATATCCCCTCGAAGATGCAGCTTTGCGGACAGGAAATAGACCTGAACCGCACCGACATGTGGGAACGATTTGACCGCGAGCTTACATCGATGGCCTACACCCACGGCAACACAATGCTCCTGCTCAAACGGGCCAACAAGTATTTCCCGCGCATGGCACCCATCCTCAAGGCTCATAACATACCTCACGACATGCTGTATCTCGCATGTATCGAGAGCAACCTCGACCAGAGGGCCGTATCTCCGGCCAAGGCTGCCGGAGTCTGGCAGTTCATGCCCTCCACCGCCCCGAGCTACGGTCTTGAGGTGAGTGACGAGGTAGACGAGCGCTATAATCTTGAAAAGGCCACCGCAGCCGCATGCAAATACTTCCGTCAGGCATACTCGAAATACGGCAACTGGGAATCGGTGATGGCATCCTATAACGGAGGCCAGGGTCGTATCTCCCGCGAGCTCTCCGATCAGGACGTCGACTCATCATTCGATCTGTATCTCGTGAGCGAGACCACACGTTATGTGTTCCGCGTAATGGCCGCGAAGACCATAATGGAGCAGCCGCGCGCATTTGGCTTCACTCTCAGCCCCGAGCATCTCTACCAGCCCGTGGAATACGACAAGGAGGATGTGAGCGGCCCGGTGGCAAGCTGGCCCGAATGGGCTAAGGCCCGCGGTCTCACCTACGCCCAGCTTGTGGAGGCCAATCCATGGATACGTGCCAAAAAACTCACTAATCCCAAAGGCAAGACCTATACAGTGTTGTTACCGAAGAAGGGACAGCTCCACCGTGACAATCTGGGACAGAAAGTCTACAACAAGGCATGGGTCGAGTAAAAAATCAAGAAACCGATATTAACTGATGAAACACACCAGCGATGTGCTCAGCGTTACAGGCGCGAGAGCTCACAACCTCAAGAACATTGACGTTGATATCCCCCACAACAAACTCACCGTGATCACGGGGCTCAGCGGCAGCGGCAAGTCGTCGCTGGCCTTTGACACCATATACGCCGAGGGTCAACGTCGCTACATAGAGACGTTTTCGTCATATGCCCGTAATATGCTGGGCAATCTGGAGAGGCCGGATGTAGACAACATCACCGGCCTCAGCCCTGTCATTTCTATCGAGCAGAAGACCATCAACCGTAACCCGAGAAGTACGATCGGCACCACCACCGAGATATTCGATTTCCTGCGACTGCTCTACGCCCGTATCGGTGTGGCCTACAGCTATCTGACAGGTCAGCCCATGACGAAGTATACAGAGGAGAAGATCATATCCCTGATAAATGACAGGTTTATCGGACACCGTGTGTATGTGCTCGCTCCGCTTATCAAGGGACGCAAGGGCCACTACAAGGAGCTGTTTGAGAATCTACAGAAGAAGGGATACCTATATGTGAGGATTGATGGTGATATCCGCGAGATCACGTCCGGAATGAAGGTGGACCGATATAAAAACCATGACATCGAGCTGGTGATAGACCGCTTGAAGGTCAACGGCAAGGGCGACGAGCGTCTGCGCGACTCGGTGCATAACGCACTGCGCCAGGGCGGCAAGCAATTGCTCGTGCTCGATGCTGACGATTCAGACCGTGTCTACCACTATAGCCTGATGCTGATGGATCCCGATACGGGCCTGTCATACCGGGAGCCATCGCCACACAATTTCTCGTTCAATTCGCCCCACGGTGCGTGTCCGTGCTGCAAGGGCCTCGGGTATGTCGACTGCGTGGATATCGAGAAGATAGTGCCCGATCAGTCATTGTCTATATATAAAGGTGCGATAGCTCCCCTGGGCAGGTATAAGGACTCCACAATCTTCAGACAGATCGAGGCGATCTGCCGCAAGTATGGAGCCACGTTGAAGACACCGTTTGCCGATCTTCCGGCCGAGGCTGTCAATGATATCCTTTATGGCACGGATGAGCGTCTGCATGTAGAGTCGGACCGCTTCACGGCCCGCAGCTATTTCAGGGACTATGACGGTCTGGTGAAATATATCGAGATGCAGCAGAGCGAGGACGCCGGAGCCGCCGCACAGCGGTGGAGCGGACAATTCTATTCGCGCAAGGTATGCGGCGAGTGCGGAGGCGATCGTCTGAATAAGGAGGCGCTGCATTTCCGTATAGACGGCAAGAATATCGCCGAACTCGCACGCATGGATATAGACGAACTGCTGGCATGGTCGCGCGGCCTCATCGACCGTCTGCCTCCCACACAGCGCATCATCGCCACCGAGATCATGAAGGAGATCATCCACAGGCTCAGCTTCCTTGTCGATGTAGGTCTCGACTATCTCCAGCTGTCACGTGCATCGGCAACCCTCTCGGGTGGTGAGAGCCAGCGTATACGCCTGGCCACCCAGCTCGGATCTGAGCTGGTGAATGTGCTGTATATCCTCGATGAGCCCAGCATCGGTCTGCACCAGCGCGACAACCGGCGTCTGATCGATTCGCTCAAGCGTCTGCGTGATCTCCAGAATTCAATTATCGTGGTGGAGCATGACAAGGATATAATGCTTGAGGCAGATTATGTGGTGGACATAGGTCCCGGGGCCGGACGTAAGGGCGGCAATGTCACTTTTGCCGGTACTCCGGCCAAGATGCTTGCGAGCGATACTCTCACCGCGCGCTATCTCAACGGCCAGCGCTGCATCGAGGTGCCGGAGGTGCGCCGGCAGGGCAACGGCAATTTCCTGAAGCTGACTGACTGCACCGGTCACAACCTAAAGCATGTAGACTTCACCTTGCCGCTCGGCACGCTCACCTGTGTGGCCGGTGTCAGCGGCAGCGGCAAGTCATCGCTCGTCAACGCCACATTGCAGCCTATCCTCAGCCGCCTTTTCTACAGCTCTAACGCCGAGCCGCTGCCTTACGGTGCGGTGGAGGGCATCGAGCACATCGACAAGGTGGTGACGGTAGACCAGAGTCCGCTCGGCCGTTCGCCCAGATCCAATCCGGCTACCTACACCGGTGTATTCACCGATATCCGCAACCTATTTTTCAGTCTGCCCGAGGCCAAGATACGCGGCTACAAGCCGGGGCGCTTCTCATTCAATATCAGCGGCGGCCGTTGCGATGCGTGCAGCGGCAACGGCTACAAGACCATAGAGATGAACTTCCTGCCCGATGTGCTGGTGCCATGTGAGGTGTGCGGTGGCAAGCGGTATAATCGCGAGACTCTGGAGGTGAGATACAAGGGCAAGTCAATCTCCGATGTGCTCGACATGACTATCAACCAGGCTGTGGAGTTTTTTGCCGGAATACCCTCTATACTGAAGAAAATCAAGGTGCTACAGGATATAGGCTTGGGCTATATCAAGCTCGGACAACCATCGTCCACTCTCTCAGGCGGCGAGAATCAGCGGGTGAAACTCGCCACTGAGCTTGCCAAAAAAGATACCGGGCGCACCCTCTTTATCCTCGACGAACCCACCACCGGCCTCCACTTTGAGGATATCCGCACCCTGATGTCTATCCTCAACCGTCTGGTAGATAAGGGCAACACTGTGCTCGTAATAGAGCACAACCTCGACGTGCTGAAATGTGCGGATTACATCGTGGACATGGGACCCGGCGGAGGACGCAATGGTGGCGTGATCGTGGCGGCCGGCACACCCGAGCAGGTGGCCCTCACCGAATCACCCACCGCCACCTTCCTCGCTGAGGAGCTACAATCATCAAAGGCGAATTCTAACTAATCAAAGTGTATTAATGTGTAGTCAGGCATGATAAAAATATTTTGCATATTTTGTGCGATGCTGTTGATCGCGGTGGAGTTGTCGGCGGCAGGGGTTGTGATCCGGGGAAAGGTGACGCAGGAGACGAATGATCCTCTGGAGTTTGTGACCGTGCGTGTCACCGGTAAGAATATCGGGGCTATGACCGGTCTCGACGGTACCTACAGTCTCAGCGTGCCCGATAATGATACTATCCGCATCGTGTTCACCTGCTTTGGTTATGATGAGGCGGTGCGTCATCTTACAGGAGCCAGGGATACTGCGGTGGTCAATGTAAAGATGACTCCCAAGCAGATCAGCCTCAATGAGGTGGAGGTGACCGAATACCGTAAGCAGATGTCTGCCATGCAGGATCTCAATATGGACAACTACCGGCTGGCCCCCGATGTGTCGGGCAACGGTGTGGAGGCCATGATCACCACTATGGCGGGTGTGGCATCAAGCAACGAGATGTCTTCGCAATACTCCGTGCGTGGCGGCACATATGATGAGAACAGTGTCACCATCAATGGGGTGGAGGTGTATCGTCCGCTGTTGGTGTCGTCAGGACAGCAGGAGGGATTGAGTATCATCAACCCCGACCTTGTCGGATCGGTATCCTTCTCTACAGGAGGTTTTCCGGCTCAGTACGCCGACAAGATGTCGTCGGTGCTCGACATCACTTACCGTGAGCCCCAGTCATTCGAGGGAGCTGCCGGCATATCACTGATGGGTGGAAATCTCGCCCTCGGCACCTCGTCAAAACATTTCTCCATGCTTCATGGCGTCCGCTACAAGAGCAATGCTTCATTGCTGTCGTCGATGGATGACAAGGGCGAGTACGATCCCCGGTATTTCGACTATCAGACATCTATCAACTGGCATCCTACCCAGAAGCTCAAGATGTCGTTTCTCGGCAATATAGCCGTCAATGACTACAGATTCGTACCCTCGACCCGAGAGACCAGCTTCGGCACGTCAACCGATGCCAAGCAGTTCACCGTCTATTTCGACGGGCAGGAGAAGGATAAGTTTGAAACTTATTTCGGTGCGTACAGTCTGAATTACAGGGCGTCGCGATCAACCGACTTCACACTTCTCGCCTCGGGATTCCTTACCAACGAACTCGTAGCCTACGACATATCCGGCGAATACTGGCTGGATCAGGCCGGTACTACCGGCGGCGGCAACGGCGGACAGATCGGTGGAGAGCTCGGTGTCGGGCGGTATATGGAGCATGCACGCAACCGCATCAAGGCCTCGGTGCTGTCGGTAGCCCTGCGAGGAATTACAGGTATCGCACACCATAATCTGTCATACGGATTACAATTCAACCACGAGAAGATCCACGACCGTTCGCGCGAGTGGGAGATGCATGATTCGGCCGGATATTCCGTGCCTCTCGATCCGGTGCTACTAAAGGTATTTTATAACTCATACTCGATCAACGACCTCCAGAGCAACCGATTCTCGGCCTATCTCCAGGATACCTATCGCGTGTCCACATCGTCAGGCTACTTCAATATCAATGCCGGTATCAGGCTGTCGCATTGGTCGTTTAACAAAGAGACACTCGTGAGTCCTCGAGCCAGTGTGTCCTATGTGCCCGACCGCCATGCCAACTGGGCATTCCGCTTTGCTACCGGTCTATATTTCCAGTCGCCATTCTACAAAGAACTCAGGCGTCCGGCTCTTGACGCCGACGGCAACCGTATGACGATACTCAACGACAGCATCAAATCGCAGCGCAGCCTGCAATTCATATTCGGCACTGATTACACATTCAGAGCCTTCAATCGACCATTCAAGCTGTCTGGCGAGGCTTACTACAAGAAGCTCAGTGACCTGATCCCCTACGAGGTGGACAACCTTAAGGTAGTGTACTCAGGAGTGAATTCATCAAAAGGCTACGCGATGGGCTTGGATTTCAAACTCTTCGGTCAGTTTGTGCCGGGCTCGGATTCCTGGATCAGCCTGTCGCTCATGAAAACAAGTGAGGACCTCAACGGAGTGAAGGTGCCGCGGCCTACCGACCGGCGCTATAATCTCGCCATCTTCTTCACAGACTATTTCCCAAAGTTGCCCCGCCTGAAATTCAGTCTACGCGGTATCCTCTCTGACGGACTCCCTCACACTGCTCCGCGCTCGACCCGTGACAAAGCCTATTTCAGGGCACCCGCCTACCGACGGATCGATATTGGCTTTGCCTACGGACTCATATCACCCGACAACGATCATCGCACTGGCATCGCCCGTCATATCAAAAATGCGTGGCTCGGGCTCGATGTGTTCAATCTGCTTGATATAAGTAATGTTAGCAGTTATTATTGGGTGACTGATGTCAATGGCATCCAGTATGCAGTGCCCAATTATCTTACCCGCCGGCAGCTCAACGTGAGACTCTCTGTAGAATTCTGATATGCCTGAATCAATAGTGACATACAGCAGGCTTGTAGAGCTTTATCCCCGAGGTATCATTATCGGAGCGTATCAGCGTCGCTATATCTGGGGGCGGGGACGCGAGCCCTACGGTGACTCCGTGACCGTTATCACCGACAGTCTGCTCAAGGCATTCGCAGCCGGTGAGGATTATTTTCTGCAAGGACTCACCTTTGATGGATCTGAGCTGATTGACGGACAGCAGCGCCTGACCTATCTGACTCTGTTGCTGCGTCAACTCGGATGTAAAGAAACATTGAAACTGCAATATGCCGGTCGGGAACCTGCCACTGCCTATATGTGCGGTCATACTGATATTGACGAAAATGATCCGGATGTCTACTTCATGCGACTTACGGTAAATCTCGTTGATAACAGGTTGAATGAGAGTGGGGTTGACCGTGCGGCTTTTCGCGACTATCTGTTGACGCGTGTCACCATGCGCTACCTGCAGATTCCACGGGGCAGTGACGCCGTTGCCATATACCGTATGATGAACGGTGCCAAATGCCAGATGCTGGCACCGGATATCATCAAGGCCGACATAATGAGGCTTGCAACAGAGCCCGGACATCACGATTCGTATGAGCACGAACTGGATAGCATGAGATCACGCTATGCATCCGAATGGGACGGTTGGGTGAGATGGTGGAGTATACCGGAGGTCCGCGAGACTTTCGGCACAGTCAACGATACACATCCGCTCGACCTGCTGTTACGGTTGTGTATGCGGTCTGATACTACTGATATTGAGAAACCTTTCACATTCGAGGAATATCTGCTCACACTCGCACTCAGCGGTGACGGACGCAGAGCCGCCAAGCATATTTTCAGACAGTTGCGTATCACACATAAGCGCATAAGCCAGGCTTATTTCACACCGGCTACCTACAACAGGTTACGCGCCGTGTTGTTGCAGCAGGATCCGTGCGCACGTATGCGCTTTATGCGGCTGTGTTTTGTCAACGGCAGTATTGATATCGATACCCTCGACCGGTACTACAGGCTGTCGTTCTTAGGTATGACCGTCGACGAGATCACAGCCGGGAAATCAGCGGCAGAGAGGTTTGATAATCTGCTTGCCAGTTTGTCGATGGCTGATGTATATCATTCAGAGGCCAAACGTGATGTATTCAGGTTGTTGCTCAGGCTCAATATCGATGAAGATATCAAGCTAGGCCGAAGGTTTGATTTTGCAGTTTGGGACAACCGGTCTCTCGAACACATTTATTCCAAGTCGAAGGTATGGCACACCGACGAACGCGGACGGGTGTACGACGGCAATGAAAATCAGATAAACCTCCCTCAGCGGCAGCTCACCCGTGAGCGGGGCTATATGCCGCGCACGGCGATTGTCAACCATGACGGCACCGTGCTATCAGAGCATTGTATCGGCAACCTTGTGTTGCTCTACGGCAGCAATAACGCCGAATTCGGCAACGCCGGATTCGATCAGAAGAAGATCATGTTTCTCACACCCGGTGACGCGACTGTATTCCGTAGCCGTAACCTGATGCATAGTGTATGCGTCTTCGCAGGTAACAGATGGGATCACAGCACGATAGTAGACAACTATAACCGCATACTCAAAAACCTGAAGATATATTATGGATTCCTTTGACGCGTACATTGCCCCGACTCTCACGCTGCGGAAAATCCTCAATGACGATATCACCCTGATCATTCCCGACATGCAGCGCGATTATTGCTGGGACCGCAGGCGGGTGGAGATCTTCACCGGTGAGATAGTGGATCTGTCGGCGACCGGCGGCTGCGTGACGATGGGGCTGCTATATGGCTATGAATCACCGCCGTGCTCACATCGGCTGATGCTTATCGACGGCCAGCAGCGTATCACCACATTATATCTGCTTTTAGGTATGCTCTACAGACGCACTCCGCAGACATGGCTGCGCCGTCTGCTGATAAGCGATAACGAGCTGGATGATGACCGCGAGCCCCGTCTGGTATATCAGGTGAGGAACGAAGCCATGTATTTCATGAGTGATCTCGTGACAAATTTTTTTCTCAACCGGGACGGCCGTCTCTCGCGTATACGCCACAACGGCTGGTATTTCGCATCATACGATACTGATCCTACAGTCACTGCTGTGCTCGATGCAATCCATGCCATAGATGACGTGCTTGAAGAGGCATCTAAGCGAGAGGGATGGAATTTCGGTGAGTTTGCAATGTATGTGGCCGACCGTCTGATGTTTATCTATCATGACCTGGGCACACGCGCAGACGCCGAGCGGATGTTTGTTACCATCAACACCACAGGTGAGCCGCTCACTGTGCCTCAGCTGATGAAGACCGAGCTATATCTCACGGCTGATGACAAGGATGATTTTTCAAGAAGATGGAATGAGCTTGAGCGGTGGTGCTTCATGCACCGTGCCGCTCCATCTGACACAGGTGACGAGTTGATGTCACGGCTATTGGAAATCCGGACGGCACTATGCGATGCGCGTGGCATACCGGCAGTATACGACAGCGGGACTCTTGATTCTATATGTGAATGTCATCACCTATACAGCAAGCTTGTGGCCGAGATACCCGAAGCTATCGACCAGGTTCCGGAGCGGGCTGACCACATGTTTGTATTGCTGCCCTCGCTGGTGTATATCTCGCGTTGGGGCGGTGGGGTAACACCGCTGTGGAGCCTGCTCACCAATATCACCCGTTACAGGCATGTATCATCGACAGGTGCGGATACTGCCGTTGCGTTGAGGCTTGTGGATGGGATGCCTGATGGAGATATTGTATCCATGCTCAGGGTAAAAGGTAATTATGAGCGCTTGCTTAATCCTGAAGAGAAAGGAAAATTAAAATTGCTTGCTGAAGCCGGCCCGAGGCGCACTGAAGTGGCGGAGCTGATTAGACGGGCCGATGGACATCCGATGCTCAACGGGAGTGTGATGAGCGTTGTAAGCTGGTGTCATGACAAATCCGGAGGTAGGGTCGATATCGTACGATTGCGCAAGTATATCGACAGGGTCTACGAAATCTGGCCCGGTGACATAGATTGTAATCCTGAGCTGGATATCGTACGCCGTGCGTTGTCGGCCATGCGACACCGTGCTTATCCTATGCCGCGTCGCAACGGAGCCACTCTGTCTCTGGCATGGCACGATTACGACTGGCAGCGGCTGATGACATCGTCACCCGGTCTTATACGCCAGCTTATCGACCATATCCCCACCGACATGCCTGCTCTCCAAGCCATGCAAAGAATATGCGACAGATTCTCTGACCGTAATTATGAATGGTATTTTCTTGTGCATGGAAATAAGGAGATGACATCATGTGCTCACCGTGTGCTGATGAGACCATGCAAGGCATTCGTGGGGATGCACGTTGCCGGTAGCCCGGATGAGACACATTGGTATGTAGGTCAATGTCTGCTTAAACCCGACATAAGGCTGTTCACAAGTATTCATCCATATGGCAGCAGGTGTATCTACACCGATCACCGCACGCTCAATCTTGCTCTGGATATCTATTGGGAACCAGATTCGCGGCATCAGTTCCGCCTCGAAGTGTTCGCCCGTAACGATGATGACCGCAAACAGCGTGAGGAGTGTGATATAAGTAGCATTACCGACCGCTCAGGGCTGCAGCTGAATTTCGACAAGCACCGCAAGCGGTATTACGCGCTCTTCTCAGATGCCCGCTCTGTAGTCTCGGCCTTCAATAAACTTACCTGTAGGTAAGATACTGTAAACATCAAGGATTCAATTCAAGCCAGCGTGTCTCCTTCTCATCAATGAGGGCCTTTACCACCTCAAACCGGGCAGCCTTTTCTGTGATATCTCCGATTACTTCGCCTGAGTTGAACAGAGCCTCAAGCCGGTCTTTTTCCTCATTAAGGTTCAGGAGATCTGTTTCGATTTGCTCCAGCTCGCGCTGTTCTTTGTATGAAAGGCGACCTGGACGTCGGGTTTTCTCGCGCTTCGGGGTCTCCGGCTTCGGATCACGCGGTTGCTGAGCCTTGTTATTCTCAGCGAGCATAGCGTGATATTCACTGTATGTGCCCGGGAAATCGCGCACCACACCGTCGCCTTCAAGCACAAACAGATGATCAGCGATATTATCGAGAAAATACCTGTCGTGGCTCACCACTATGACACATCCCTTGAAGTCGGCGAGATATTCTTCCAGGAGTCCGAGCGTGACTATGTCGAGGTCATTTGTGGGCTCATCGAGAATAAGGAAGTTGGGGTTGCGCATCAGCACGATTGCCAGATATAGCCGGCGGCGCTCTCCACCGCTGAGCTTGCTGATGTATTTCTGCTGATCAGGCACGGAGAACAGGAAACGCTGTAGGAAATTCATGGGGGATACATGCACACCGCCGCCCATGTCTATATCCTCGGCGATATCTGTCACTGCATCGATGACTTTTTTGTTTTCGTCAAACTCAATGCCATCCTGACTGTAATATCCGAACTTCACCGTCTCACCTACATTCCATTCACCGCTGTCCTGTGCAACCAGACCGAGGAGCATCTTGATGAATGTGGACTTGCCCACACCATTGGGCCCAATGATGCCCACTTTCTCGTGGCGGGCGAATGTGTATGTGAATCCGTCGAGTATCACCTTGTCGCCGTAGCGCTTGCAAATATTCTCAGCCTCAAAAATCTTAGAGCCGATATAGGTGTCCTTGTTGGTCTGCAGCGAGACATTTCGCTCTGAGAGATTTACGCGTGATTTCGCTTTCAGTTCATAATATTGGTCAATGCGGTATTTGGCTTTGCCGGCACGAGCTTGCGGCTGACGGTTCATCCAGTCCTGCTCGCGTCGCAGAGTATTTTTCACTCTGGCGAGTTCGGCCCCCATAGCCTCGATGCGCTCGGTGCGCTTGCGCAAGTAGTAGTCGAAGTTACCGTCGTAGGCAAACATCTGTTCTCGGTCGATCTCAATGATCTTGTTGCAGACGCGATCCAGAAAATATCTGTCGTGGGTCACCATCATGAGGGTGGCACGTGATCTGCGCAAATAATTCTCCAGCCATTCGATGATTTCTATATCGAGGTGGTTGGTGGGCTCATCGAGCAGCAGAATATCAGGGTTGGTGACGATGGCACATGCGATGGCCATACGCTTGAGCTGGCCGCCCGAACACGTGGATACCGGAGCATCGGCATCGTCTATGCCGAGCTGGCCCAATAATTGACGCATACGCAGAGCGTAGGTATTTCCTCCGTCGAGGTGGGTCTCCTCATCGGGTGCGGGAGCGGATCGCAGACAGGCTTCAATAATCGGCAGGGAGGGGTCAAAAACGCTATCCTGACCCAGATAGGCCACTCTCACACCGTTGCGGTAGGTGATGCGCCCGCTGTCATAGTCATTGATGCCTGCGAGAATACCGAGGAGGGTAGACTTTCCGGCTCCGTTTTTTGCGATGATACCTATTTTGTCACCTTCGTTAACGCCGAGGTTGAAATCGGCGAAGAGCATACGGTCGCCCACGCTCTTTGTAAGATTTTCTATTTGCAGAAGTATTGCCATGACACAAAGTTACGTAATTGTTTTCTAACGTGCAATTGTTTTCTCGGAGACATCATCCAAAGCCCGTGACAAGCAGCGGCTAAAAAAATTATTTGAAAAAAAGGAGTGTAAATAGTAGGATAATGTGTAACTTTGCACTCTGATTTTTTAGGGTTAATTAAATTCAACAATTTCTAAGACGATATGGATTGGATAACCAACCTGATTTTTCCCGGTAGCACAAGCATTGCCAGCACACTGGTGCTGTATTCGTTTGTGATCGCCGCGGGTGTCTATCTTGGCAAACTCAGGATCAAAGGTGTTTCTCTCGGTGTCACGTTTGTGCTCTTCGTGGGCATATTGATGGGACATTTCGGCTACGTGGTAGAGGAGAGCACACTGAAGTTTCTGCGTGAGTTTGGCTTGATACTGTTTATTTTTTCCATCGGTCTGCAAGTCGGACCTGGCTTCTTTTCTTCGTTCAAGGAGGGAGGTATCAGGCTCAATATGCTTGCGGTGCTGATGATAGTGCTTAATGTCGTGATCGTGTTGTGCGTATACTTCTTCGGAAATGTCCATGACATGAATGCGCTTGTAGGTGTGATGAGCGGTGCCGTGACCAATACCCCCGGTCTTGCCGCCGCACAGCAGACGGCCACAGACCCCGCGGCCGTCAACCTGATGGCTACGGGCTATGCTGCTGCCTATCCCCTTGGTGTGCTGGGTATTATCGCTGCAATGCTCATTATCAGGGCTGTCTTCAAGATCAATGTTAAGGAGGAGATAAGCCTGCTTGAGACCGAGCATGAGAACTCCCAGCTCAAACCGTTCATGATTTCGCTTGAGATCACCAACAAGCTTGTGGACGGACGCAACCTATTGCAGCTCCATGATGTTATCACCTGTAATTTTGTGGTATCCCGTCTGATGGTGGCCGATGGCTCCATCGTGATACCCAAATCAAGTACAGAGCTACATCTCGGCGACAAACTCCTGATTGTTGCCTCTACGCAGGATGCCGACAAATTCTATACCGTGTTGGGCCCCGAGGTGGATATCAACTGGGAGACAGCACCGACTCCGGTATACTCACGCCGCATCGTGGTGACCAAGAGTGAATACAACGGTGTGGCTCTCGGTGCATTGCGCCTGCACAAGGGTTACCGTCTGAATGCCACCCGTGTCAACCGTGCCGGTGTGGATCTGCTCGCATCTCCGGGTCTGCGTCTGCAAATGGGCGACCGCATCACCGTGGTAGGAAATCTTGACGATATCGACCGTCTGGCCTCGCGTCTGGGCAACTCTATGAAACGACTCAACGAACCCAACCTCATCACGATATTCGTAGGTATCCTTTTCGGTATCATAGTGGGTTCGATCAACCTCGGATTCGGCATGAAGCTCGGTCTTGCCGGCGGCCCGCTGGTAGTGGCTATCCTGCTCAGCAAATTCGGTTACAAATTCAAGCTTGTCACCTACACATCATCGTCGGCATCGCTCATGATGCGAGAGCTTGGTATCTGTCTGTTCCTTGCATCGGTGGGTATATCGGCAGGTAAGGGCTTTGCTGCGGCGGTATTCAACACTACAGGTATGATGTGGGTGTTCTGGGGATTCATCATTACCCTGGTACCTCTGTTGATAGTAGGTTGCATAGCCCGAGGAAAGTACAAAATCAACTATCTCACCATCATGGGTCTGTGCTCGGGTAGCTATACCGATCCTCCGGCACTCGCTTACGCCGGTAACTCCACAGCCAACGACGCACCTGCCGTAGCATATTCCACGGTGTATCCTCTCACCATGTTTCTGCGTGTGGTCGCGGCACAATCTCTGATATTGATATTCACATAATTGCATCGATAAAAAAAGCCGTCACGACAGCCTGTAGTGACGGCTTTTTTATATCTGCCATTATCAGCGGCGGAAAGACGAAAGGACACCTTCGTCAAATATCAGCAATTTGCCATCTGAGTATGACCAGTATTCCACCATGCCGGATGTCGTAGGACGCTGGCCGATAGTATCCGGATAGCCTAAGGCTAGACGACATTCGTCTTTGGTCATGCCGTATTTGACCTTGGAGTGGGATATGAGATCCCAGATCTCATCGGTAATCTGCGGATAGCGTGAGCGGGGATTCTCAAAGGCCATCAGACGGTCGAAGTTAAGGATTGATGTGCGCCGGTCACCGGTGGTCATGTATACAGAGTATGATTGAGCCGGGTCATCGGCAAGCTTGAATATCAATCTCAGCGGATATACATCATTACCGGGTACGACATCGATGATCTCGACAGGCTTGTAACGCAGTCCCTCGACACGGTTGAGCCCGTCGGCATCATACCATAGCGGTGTCACAATATAGTATCTGTTGTCTTTGAGACGGGAAGCAACCTCATCTACTACTGACATCTCCACTGTAAAGGGTATCTCTGTCTCTGTGGCCTCCATCACCTTGTCGTAGGGTCGCGGTATCAGGTAATCGACCTTAATCCCGTTGTCTGTGGTAAAAGACAGGCGAGCAAACTCATCGCCTGTGATGGAAACCTCGGGTGAGATACCTGTCAATGTCAGAATGTGGCCGGCGAGTCTGAGTGAATCGTGGGGAGCGGAAGAAGAAAGTGCCAGAGCGATGCGGTCATCCGTGGCATAAAAGCGCTTGCCGGCACTCCACCGGGCGATGGGCTCGGTGGAGATGTCGGTAAGAAAATTTTGCTCGGGAGAGAGCACGATATGCTCTTTGTTCACATCATTGACAGTGATGCGAGGTGTACTCTCGATGCCTGTAAAGCAGCTGTTGAGAGAGATTGCCGATAAGGCGACAAGCAGATATCGCGTCATCGTATGCAAGGAGTGATACCTAAGTTATAGAAAATGAAAGAATAGATGTCGGTATATTCATCGATGACCTTTGACACCGGCTTGCCCGCACCGTGTCCGGCTTTGGAGTCGATGCGGATTATTTTAGGAGCATCGCCTGTGTCGGCAGCCTGAAGGGCAGCGGCATATTTGAAAGAGTGAGCGGGTACCACACGGTCATCGTGATCGGCGGTGGTGACCATGATAGCAGGGTAGGGAGTGCCGTTGTCGCTGATGTTGTGGGCCGGAGAGTAGTTGCGGAGATATTGGGCCATTTCCTTGCTGTCGGCCGATGTGCCGTAGTCCGATGCCCAGTTCCAGCCGATGGTGAAGAGGTGATACCTCATCATGTCCATCACGCCTACCCGCGGGATAGCTACCTTGAAGAGATCGGGGCGCATGTTGACACAAGCCCCCACGAGCAGACCACCGTTGCTGCCACCCTCGATAGTCATGAGGTCTTTTGATGACCAGCCTTCGGCTATCATATACTCGGCGGCGGAGATGAAGTCATTGAATACGTTGAGTTTCTCCATCTTGGTGCCGCCCTTGTGCCAAGCTTCGCCGTATTCGTTGCCGCCACGCAGATTGGCCTGTGCGTAGATACCGCCGTTTTCGAGCCAGAGCACTCTGTAGGCAGAGAATCCGGGATTAAGCGTGATGTTGAAACCTCCGTACCCATACAGATATACGGGATTATTGCCATCACGTTTCAGACCTTTCTTATAAGTGATGAACATCGGAATTTTTGTGCCGTCGGCCGACGGGTAGAATACCTGCTCGGTGACGTAGTCTGACGGATTGAATCCTTTGATCTCCGTATCGCGGAAGAGAGTGCTCTTCATGGTCGAGAGATCGAAGGTGTATTGAGTCGACGGGTATGTGAATGATGAGAAAGCATAGAATACATCATCGTGTTTCTTGGATGATGAGATTACCACAGTGCCGTAGGTCGGAAGGTCGATAGCACCGATTTTTTTCCCTTTAAGGGTGTAGACATCTACCATGTTGGCCGCATCGACATCAAAGGTGACAAGGAGTTTGTCCGAAGCCATGGTCGCCGACTTCATCACATTTTTTTGCTCGGGTACTATGGTCTTCCATTTCTTCGTGTTGGCGGCATCGTCAAGGGGTGCCATCATGATTTTGCCGAGTGGGGCGCCCTTGGTTGTGAAGAAGTAGATTTTGCCATCAATGACATCGATAGGACTTATCTCATAATCCTGCGATGCCTCCATTACCTGAATCTTCGCGCCGGGAGTCTTGAGAGCCTTTACCATCAGAGAGTTGCCGAGGCCCTGCCCGGCTTCCATGATAAACATAGCGCTACCGTCGTCGGACACATCTCCCTGATGGAAATACAAGGGTTGGGATTTGTTTTCGTATTCCACGCGGTCTTTGCTTTGGGGTGTACCGATCTTGTGATAGTAAATCTTGTGAAATTCGTTGGCATTTGAAAATTCTTTTCCTGACTCAGGCCGAGCGTATGCGCTGTATATGAAACCATCGTCACCGATCCAAGACGCGCCGGTAAATTTCGCCCACTCGATGTGGTCTGACAGCAGCTTCTTAGAGGCTGTCTCCATCACGTAGATTTCTGTCCAGTCACTACCGCTACGCGAGATGGTGTAGGCAGTGTACTTACCTGAGGGAGACTGAAATACGCCGGTGAGGGCTACTGTACCATCTGCTGACAGGGTGTTTGGATCGAGAAAAAGCTCGGGGGTGTCGCCGAGACGGGTGACATGATAGAGCAGTGACTGATTCTTGAGGCCGTCGTTCTCGAAGAAGTATATCAGGCCGTCGTTTTCGCGCGATGGCAGACCATGCTTGGGATAGTCGTTGAGTTGGGTCAGGCGATCCTTTACTGCGTTTCTGAAAGGAATCTGCATGAGATAGGCGTTGGTGAGCGCGTTTTCCTGCTGCACCCACTGCAATGTTGCGGCGGCAGTGTCGTTTTCGAGCGGACGAAACGGGTCATTGACCTTTATACCGAAGTATGTGTCCTCGGTGGCGTCGGATGGAGCCACGGGATAGGGGATGGAGAGATAGTTTCGGGCTTGAGCCGTGAGAGCCATAGCTGTCATAGCGGAGATAACTATAAATTTGTTCATATCCAGTGATTTTTTAATCAGTTGCAAAGTTAATAAAAATCGCTGTATTTTCTGATAACCTTATACAATCGCACTCTGGAATTCACATTATGATAGTCCGGAATAGATGTCGCACTGCAATTACCTGTGCATTTGCGGGCCATTTGAGGCCTGCGGAAATGTTTGTTTTGTCTGTTATGGATAAATTTATTAATTTTGTGGGCTTGAATCAAGAGCATGGCCGGATAGGCCCAGAGAATAATGCAGGAGATACTATATATAATACCGCGGGCAACGCTTATCGGCATACTTGTATCGGCACCTATGGGGCCTATAGGTATGCTCGTGATACAGCGCACGTTGAGCAAAGGACGTCTTGCCGCTTTCTTTACCGGAATCGGAGCAGCCCTGAGTGACCTGATCTACTGTCTGCTCACCGGGTTATGCCTGAGTTTCGTCACCGATATCATACAGCGTCATCAGTTGATATTGCAGCTTGTGGGCAGTGTGGTGCTTGCCATCTTCGGTATTTATCTGTTCCGTAAGAATCCTACCCGCACACTCAAGTCTGCTGACAACATACCATCGAATTCGTATTGGATGGATTTTGTCACCGGATTCCTGCTTACATTCTCCAATCCGCTGATATTGTTCTTTATAATAGGCCTTTTCTCTCAGTTTGACCTTGTGCTGAGCGAATTTTTGTATTACCACTATATCGGTGCGTTTCTCTTTATATTCGGTGGTGCAGTGTTGTGGTGGTATGTGGTGACTACGCTTGTCGATAAGCTGCGCTCGCGCATCAATGTAAGATCATTATGGTGGATCAACCGCATCATAGGCTCGATACTGATACTCATGGCAGTAATCGGCACGGTAATGGCGGTCAGCAGTATTATCTGATCAGTGAGTAGATTTTCTCCACTTCGTACTCGTTGCCGTAATCGTGGGCTGCGAGATAGCCTGTAAGCTTACGGCGCATCTCCTCATCCTGGATCAATGAGCCTAAAGACTTGGCGAAGTCATCGATGTCGAGAGGCGCTATAATGCCGTCGAGCCGATCGGTCACCTGATCTTTAGCCGTAGGATAATCAGAGATGATTACCGGACGGCACAGTATCTGGGCCTCTCTCACGGTCACGCTCTTTCCCTCGTAAAGGCTCGGCTGGGCGTAGATGTCACAGGCTGATATATATGGATAAGGGTTTGCTTTCATGCCGAGAAGCTCAATGTATTCGGCCACATCATAGCGTGCGATATTTTCGCGAATCCCGGAGTCATCTCCCGGACCGATGATATACCATTTGAATTTGTGACCCATATCCCGTAACCTCGCACATATCCGTGGCACCTGCTCGAAGCGTTTAGGTGTGGAAATCCGACCCACCGACAGGATATTCACTATACCATTGCCTGTGGACATGCCATCATGACCGGTTTCTCGGGCTTGTGCTCTGACGAGAGATGACGACAGGATATTCTCAATGGTAATTAGCCTGGGCCGGAGCGACGGGAATACTGATGCGAATGATTGGTTTGCCGCATCAGATATGCCCGCTATCGAATCATACGCCTCCCATACCGGCAACTCAAGAGCGCTGTTGACATGTATGGTGGAATAATCGGTGTGTATCCAGCAAATTTTTTTTCGGGCTTTGATCTTGTCACGGACGATATTGTGGGGATGCATGAAACTGATGGCCAGGTCGTAGGTGCCGAGATATGACAGGTCACGCAGTCCCGGGCTAACCTCGCGGAATATATACTGATATATACTTTCGTCATTAGCCTTCATCTCAGGTGAGAGTCCGGAGTGATATTTCTTATGCAGCAATTTGGCTTTGACTCTGGCGAGGGCAATACGTATGTGCCCCTCGGATAAGATACGGCTGATCGGACGCTCTATAGCCGAATATTCCGGCAACTGTGGCAACAGGTTGATATGGCCCGGTATCAAGGGCATGAATTCACCGGTATGCTGGTTGAGCATGAGATCCACGTCTACTTTGTCAGGCGAGAGGGAATGTAGCAAGCCCAGGAGAGCCCTCTCGGCACCTCCCACCTCGAGGTAGTGCATGTATATCAGTATTCTCGGTTTAGTCATTATGCTGACAAAATTAATATTTTATTCCGGAAAATATCGCTATAAATTCTTCAGACTGGAATCTAATTATCGCTTTTTTCGATGTTTAATATTTATTAATATACATGTGCAAGTATATTGCATATGTATATGGCTAACTTTGCAGAGTGAAACGGAATTAGTAAAAATTGAAGCAAGTGAAGAGAACAAGAACTGACTGAATCAAAAAAAGAGACTCATTCAATTCATATTTATTTGCGATTACGGCAGCTTTGGAAGTGATTCCGGGGCTGTTTTTTCATTATATAAAAATTAATAGTAACTTTGCATCAATTAAGATAATAAACTATGGATATCAGATTGGATGTACACACACATACGGTAATGAGCGGACATGCCTACAGCAGTCTGCAAGAAATGGTACACGAGGCGGCCTCGAGGCATCTCGATATTTTAGGAATTACCGAACATGCACCGTCGTTGCCGGGGGCATGCCATGAAATCTATTTCAGAAACATGCACGTGGTGCCCCGGGAAATAGAGGGTGTCAGGCTCATGCTCGGAGCTGAGCTTAATATTCTGGATACGACCGGAAGGGTTGACCTCAATGAAGAGGTGTATCCGATGCTCGACGTGCGGATAGCCGGAATACATAAGCTGTGTTGGGATGGCGGCACGACTGATGAAAACACCAACGCTATGATTACGGCAATCAGAAATCCGTGGGTACAGATCATAAGTCATCCCGGCGACGGCACAGCCTCATTGCTTTTCGAGCCCGTGGTGTTAGCCGCGAAAGAGACAGGTACGTTGCTCGAAATCAATAATTCGAGTCTTAATCCCGTGCGTAACAAGGCAGATGCGCACCGTAATAATGTGGAGTTGCTCAGGCTCTGCAAGCGCTATGACGTGCCCGTGATTCTGGGCTCCGATGCCCACGTATCGTATGCTATCGGTGGTTATGATAATATTTATCCGCTACTTGCAGAGACGGAATTTCCTGAGAGGCTTATAGTCAATACAGATCCTGATAAGTTTTTATCATGTCTGAAATCCAATCCGGTATGAGATACAATCTGCATCTATTAATACTGCTGATATGCTCAATTGTGCTGCCGGGCTGTAATGACGATATCTTCATCACGCCCGAGCCTGTCATCGATGATATGGAGCTTGACGGCAACGGAGGTAAAGCTAAGTTTGAGATTCGAAAGAAAGATCTGCACGGTATTGATATTGAATGTCCTTATTTCGGGGATTATTATTCAAATGTGCAATTCTATGGAAAGGATGGCGAAGAGCTGCGCGGCCAGATAGATGTATATGAGGTGTCCAAGGTATCTTTTACTACTCCATTCTGTGCAGTTGACTTTCTTGTGGAGGGCAATGAGGTTACAGTGGTGGCACTTGATAACGCTCTATCTCATAATGTCGGCTTGACAGTCTGGCTCAATTACGGAGTCACCGTGAGCTCTTTCCAGATCATTATCACTCCTGGTTTACCGTTGAAAGTCGATAATATGGGGTATGGTATCGAGCCCATGAAGGTGAGCACCGATAAGCAGGCAGGTGTGCGCACCACCATGAGTAACAACTCATCGGTCACGCAGCATCTCAATATCGTACCCTTTGAAAATGCAGAGGCAACTGTGAAATACGAAAGCAGTGACAATTGGGAAACCGGAGCCACAGGGTATGTACCTGTGCTATATTACAGCAATGGCGAATGGCTGTGGCCATATGAGCCCAATGCAAATATTGAGATAGGGGCACAGACCCAATATACGCCTTACGGTATAGATCTGAACCAGGTGGTGAGTGTGGACGTGCCTCCATTCTCAAAAGTCACGGTGGATGTCAATGTGGTGTACGCTACTTGTCTAACATCGTTTTCGTGTGATGTGATTATGCCAAATTCCGGAGATTACAATATTATATGGGGAACATGCCAGATAAGGCAGCCTATTGATTATGAAATAACAGCGGTATGCGAAGAATTATAATAATTGCAGTAGCTCTGGCCCTTCCGGCCCTTGTGCAAGCCTATACGCCTGTAGTTAGAGATACAATATGGGGTGGATTTTGCAGAGCCCCGGAGTGGCATATTGGTGCTGAAGTTTCGACCGGCTATGTGCCGTCGACCAACGGCTATCTGCACGGCGACAATCCGGGTGGCAGGATAGTGGATACATCGGTGGGGATAGATCTGCGCTTTGGTTTCAATTTCGACGGTAAGACATATCCGGCCATTGTATACAGAGGAATATATCAAGGTATCGGGGTAGGAGCAGCCGGATTTATGCCAAGCAAGCTGGTGGGAAATCCGGCTACTGCATACGTGTTTCAGGGAGCACCCGTGGTGTCATTCGGCGAAAAATTCTCCCTCAACTATGAGTGGAAGTTCGGCGTAGCCGCTGGATGGAGACACCATGTGGAGGACTACGAGGTAAACGCTGCCGTCAGTACCCCGGTAACAGCGCTTATGGGTATCGGGCTGAAACTGCAATGGGCAGCCAGTGAGCGTGTCAAGTTGTGGGCCGGTGTGGAAGCCCGCCATTATTCCAACGGCAATACATCATTTCCCAATTCAGGAGTCAACTCAATAGGTGGAGCTGTGGGTGTGTCATATATACTCACACCGCGTTACAAACGTACTTTTGGTCAGGATAATTACAGTGATCATATTTTATCTGAAGAAGCAGATAAAGGCTGGTGGATATGGGATATCATGGCGTACGGAGCCTGGAGAAAGCGCGTGATCGAAAACGAGTGGCTCGAACAGGTGTGTCCCGGACGCTTTGCTGTGGCCGGCGTGCAGTTCTCGCCCTTGCGCAAACTCAACCGGTGGGTGGCTGTCGGCCCATCGCTGGATCTGCAGTGGGATGAAGGTGCCGGTCTTGAGCCATATTGGGTAGAGGGTACCTACGGTGACGATATCAAGTTCGTAAGGCCGCCTTTCGGCAAACAGATCAAGGTCGGAATGTCGGCTCATGCTGAGCTCACTACCCCGATATTCCATGTAAATGCCGGTATGGGCTACGATATTGTGAATCCACGGGGCGAGAAACGGTTCTACCAGTCACTGACACTGAAGACATTTGTGTATGACAATGTGTATCTCAATGTTGGCTACCGTCTGGGCGAATTCAGTACACCACAGAATCTTATGCTCGGCATCGGAGTGCAGCTCTGAGGCTGATTTTGAAAATAGTGATTTTTTTTGTACCTTTGCGGCCTAATTAGGGTTTTTATCATGAATCAGGACGAAGAGCACCAGAATGTAGCTTTTGCAGTAGAGCAAATCAGTATAGATGAATCACATATAAACAATACGCCAGACGAGGACGGCCTTAGCATCATGCCGACCCGCAATCTTGTATTGTTTCCGAATGTAACTATTTCCATATCATTAGGTCGCGATATCTCCGAACGTGTCGCCCAGAAGGCTTATAATGACCATAAGCCGGTGGGAGTGGTGTGTCAGAAAGATGAAGCCGAGGATTCACCGACGCTCTCTACAGGCCTTTATAAATATGGTGTGCTTGTAGACATACTTAAGATTCTGGAATTACCCACCGGTGACAAGACTGTGCTGGTGAGAGCCCGCGAAGCTTTCAAGATCAAGGGTGCCGGACGCAAGACCGGCCATGTGCCCGGCTCTATCTCTGCAAAGGTCGAGATGTATCAGGAAGAGTTGCCTGAATCGGGAGATAAGAAGTATGAAGCTGTGATCAAGGGCATAAAGGATAAGCTGCGAGCTATCCTGCCCGGTATGCCCGAGCCTCTTGGGCAGATGATGAACAGTGTGCTCCATACAGATGATACGGAGTTGATGGTCAACATGATTCTGACCAATATTCCGTTTCAGGCCGCCCGTAAGGTAAAGCTGCTTGCCGAGCCCGTGATACTCAAGCGTGCCATGGGGCTGCTCAAGATACTGATGGTGAAGGAACAGGAAATCAGTATCAGCCTCGACATAATGCGCAAGGTGCGTGCGGATATGGACGAGGAGCAGCGCAGGGCTTTCCTGCACCAGGAGATGGTCAACATTCAGGAGCAGCTGTATGGCGATTCTTCAAATGATATCACCGACCTGGAGCAACGTGCGGCTATCGCCGAGTTGCCGGAAGCTGTAGCCAAGGTATTCAATCGCGAACTTGTCAAACTTCGTCGCCAAAATCCGCAAAGCCCTGATTACTCGGTGATATATACTTACCTTGACACTATTCTTGATCTGCCTTGGCATGATTCCGACCCTCTCAATCATGACTTCGACAAGGCACGTGAGGCGCTCGATAAAGAGCATTGCGGTCTTGAAAAAGTAAAGGAGCGTATATATGAGCAGCTCGCTGTACTGATGCATAATCCTGACGGCAAGGCTCCGATATTATGTCTCGTAGGCCCTCCGGGTGTGGGTAAGACATCTTTAGGTCAGTCGATAGCCAGTGCGCTCGGCCGTGAATACCAGCGAGTGTCGCTCGGTGGCCTTCACGATGAATCCGAGCTGCGTGGTCACCGCCGCACATATATAGGGGCGATGCCAGGCCGCATAATCGATGCCATGCGCAAGGCCCGTAAAACCAATCCGGTGCTCGTGCTCGATGAGATAGACAAGATAGGCGCGGATTACAAGGGCGACCCTGCCGCCGCATTGCTCGAAGTGCTTGACCCGGAGCAGAATTTCAAGTTTCACGATAACTACATTGATGTCGATTACGATCTGTCAAAGGTGCTATTCATAGCCACAGCCAATACCCTGAGCACTGTGGCGCAACCGCTTATTGACCGTATGGAGGTGATAGAACTGAGCGGATACATCAATGAGGAGAAAATGGATATCGCCCGCAAGCATTTGCTGCGGCGTATCAGCGCCGGTCTCGCTATCGAGCCATATGCAGTGAAGCTGTCTGATGCCGCCCTCTCAGAACTAATCGAGACCTATACCAATGAGAGCGGCGTACGCCAGCTTGAGAAACAGCTGTCCAAGATCTGCCGCAAGTATGTGATGGCTAAAATGAAGGGAGAGGAATTTCCTGAAGTGGTGGAGCCTGAGCATTTACGCGGTCTTCTTGGGTTGCCGGTGCATAACCGTGACAGATGGGAGGATAATATTTTCGCAGGTGTTGTGACAGGTCTGGCATGGACCCAGACCGGCGGAGAGATATTGCTGGTGGAATCATCGCTGACTCCGGGCAAGGGAGGCAAGCTCACCCTCACCGGCAATCTCGGGGATGTGATGAAAGAGTCAGCGACAATAGCCTACCAATGGGTAAAGGCGCACGCTTCACAGCTTGGTATAGACAACGGATTGTTTGACAGCTATCATCTGCATATTCACTTTCCCGAGGGAGCAATTCCAAAAGACGGACCTTCGGCCGGTATCACCATAGCCACATCCATTGTCTCCACATTCAGACAGACAAGGGTAGCACCACGTCTTGCCATGACCGGAGAGATCACTTTGCGCGGTAAGGTGCTTCCCGTCGGTG
>CAZBWZ010000018.1:0-29184 GCA_964495725.1 uncultured Bacteroides sp. | reverse complement strand
ACAAATTGCTTAACCTTCAACATATCTATACTGTATTTTATTTTTACAAAATTATTCATTTTTACAACAAGTAAAAAATGATTTTTGCTTAATCAATCACGGGTATAAAGGATTTGCCTCATCGAAAGTTTTTTGTTAGTTTTGCAAACAAATCATAAATTTCATTATAATAGTATATATCAGATGAGTCAATCTTCACTGTGTGATAATGTCTGACAATTTCAATACATATATCGAGCACATTGACTTTGACGCATGGCGCGAGGTGTGTGTCACTAAGGGCCAGTTAAAGCATTTTGCCAGGGGAGATGAATTTGTTTCCTTAGGCTCTGTTAGCCATTATTTCGGATATATCAAATCCGGCACTCTTAAATATGTGGCAATTTCCGATGACGGCACCGAGCATGTTGTTGCGTTTGTGTTTGGGGAGGGATTTGTTGTTGACTGGCGTAATTTTCTACAAGGTAAAAAAGCAAATGTTTCTATCGTTGCCACATCAGATTGTGATATATACTGTCTTTTCATCAACGAAATAAAAGCCATGATGGCATCCGACCCATATTTCTATAATATGGTGATACGCAACACCGAAGCTTTGTATGGCACAATATATGATAGACATATAGATCTATATGTCAAGACACCACAGCAAAGATATAATGAACTTATAAGCCGGTATCCAGACCTATTTAGTCTCTTTTCTCTCAAAGACATCGCATCATTCCTAAACATCACCGCCACCCATCTGAGTCGGTTGCGAAAAATCTCGGCGAAATAGTGTACGAATCCCTGACTCTCAACATTTGTCGAGTGTTTTCTTTCTTATTGGGCGTATCTTTGCATATAAATACTTTACGACTAATTTTCTAAAAAAAATGAATGCTTTGATAACTTTCTACAAAAATAATATCAGGGAGTGGATCCTGCTGCGGATGGCCGCATCGGAGTTTTATTATAAACAACCTTACGATATCAAAGAGGACTTTCCGATTATGACAAGCATATTGGGGTTTGCTCTCTCACCTATCCTCCTGATTTTTGTATTTTTATACGCACGGATATACGGTTCGTTAGCAAGATATAACTTACAACTTATCCCTGCGATGTTTATTATATGCTTTGGGATTGCTTACATGATGATACGATCTATAAAAAATGATCCTTTGATCGATGAGACTATCCAATATTATGATTCAATGGACATCGAGACACGAAAAAAGTTTTATTCTTTCAAAAACGGATTCAAGCTTACATTCATTATGGTGATGTTACCATGGATAATACTTGGTTTAGCATTGGCAATAATCTGTTATGCTATTCCACTTTCGCAAAACACTTGATAATCAAAAAATTTACGTCGATCACTGTCAATTGTATCTTGATAAAAATTGTTGTCAGATGAATATTAAATCAATCACATCATTATTGACAGTATTATTTCTGATCCTCTGTGCTTGTTCATCGCGTCACAGGGTAGACGGATGGTATCAGATTACCGACTCACCTGACAATTCGGTTATAGGCAAACCGTTGATTACTGTCGAAGACTTTGAGAAGACAGAGATTGTCTGTGACACTTTTACCATCGACGGCGATACCATCACCCGGTTATTGATTCAAGGACGCGTAAAGCCGGAAAAACGTCAGCAATGGGCTGACGGCACAGAGAGATTGATAGGCAAAAGACTTGGCTTTGTCTTTAATGACTCTGTGATAACCGCGCCTCAGATCAACACCCGCATCGAAAGTGGCTCATACCAAATTAATAGCCCTGACACTGCCCTCATAAGAGTTATC
Source organism: uncultured Bacteroides sp. (assembly GCA_964495725.1). GTDB lineage: Bacteria > Bacteroidota > Bacteroidia > Bacteroidales > Muribaculaceae > CAG-873. Next base: position 27,387 of record CAZBWZ010000018.1, on the reverse strand, counting down.
TATAATTCAATCGTTAAGTAAGCTGGCGGACATGTATTTTCAAGAAAAAAATTATTTCCACATTTACCAGTTATGAAAAAAATTGGAATATACTTGCAAATATTAGCAATCATAATTGCAATAGTCGCTTTTTTGCCGGTTGCTGCACAAGATGGTCCGGCATTGGACATCGAGTTTGCTCCGCAATTATCTCCAGGTGTCAGCTATCGGGCCGGTGCCAATCTCTCGATTCCGTTGCGGGGTAAACTATCCTTCGATCCGGGACTTTTTCTGACTATGTACAATCGAACATCCTTTAGCAAATCCACAAAAAATGGGAATTACACGAAGCATGAACGCACTATCCACGGTCAATTTTTGCAGCTACCTATGCGTCTGGGCATAAACGGCTTGACATCACATGGCAATCTGTATCAAATACTCGTAGGTCTGTACTTTGCATACGGTATAGGCGGAAATACCAGAGTTACTGACATCAAAACCGACACCAAGACAGTAGTCAATGTCGCGTCATTCCCTGAATCCTTCTCTTCGTGTTTCGACTGGGGCTTTGATATCGAATTTCAATACTATATCCGCCAGCATTATCAGTTAGGATTCTACATGCAATCAGGTTGTAAACGGATATATACCCCTGAGAATGTTGCCGAGGCGATATTGAGCGAGCTCTTCATCGTTGGCAAAATAAACCTTGCCTTGGGTGTGTCATTAGGCTATCGTTTCTAAACCGGCGTCTCAAACCTATACGTTTGCGGGGACGTAAACGATGAATTTGTCATCAAATTGCTCGAGGTCGATAAATTCCCTCACCGGATAAGTGATCACCGGTGCCTTTATACCCTTGCTCTCCTCAGTGAGATCCCCACCCTTGAGACATACCAGACCGGGGACATACTTGTTGCCGGACACAGCTTTATTCGATGTGCATATATTTTTTCTGACAAGCTTGAAAAGCTCATTCAGCGGCATCACAGCCCTGCTCACCACATAGTCATAACGGTCTTTCAACTCGCGCACATCGCAATGCCCGAATGTCACATTTTTCAGCCCCACGGCCGCTGATACCTCTGATGCCACCCTTACTTTCTTGCCGATTCGGTCAATGAGATGAAATCGGCACTCAGGATATAATATAGCCAGGGGTACACCGGGGAAACCTCCTCCTGTACCTACATCAAGAAAACTTGTACCGCCCCTCAGATCACCAAAGAATTTGGCAAGCACAAGCGAATGCAGCACATGATTACGGTAGATATTTGCGATGTCCTTGCGCGACACTACATTGATTTTTTCATTCCAGTCGGTATATAACGCGCCCAGCGCATCTATCTGTTCTCGCTGATCATCATTGAGTTCGGGAAAGAATTTATATATCAGATCCGATTCCATATTCTTGATTTCCTTTGGTAATTAGGTCACAAATTTACAAAAAAAGTAACCTAAAAATATCTACGGTGCCAGATTTTTTTTACGGGTTTCAATATTCTGAAGGATATATGATGTAACTTTGCAACATAATAAAGTTACAAAATTACGAATATGCCCGTCAACACCCGACCTTCGAATCAATTTCTCCACATCAAAGCGATACGTAACCTGCTGAGAGCGGAATATGAATTCGAGAAAGAGGAATTCAAACGCCAATCAGAGTCAATGGGCATCATGCGTAAAGTAAAACGAGGTCTTTGCTGGTATCCCGTCAGCGTGGGCAAGAATTACTATAATTCCCTGAATCAGTTAGTGGTAGAGGTTACCCGCAGCACTGATATCGATATCCAGCACAATTTTGAGTTCGGCAGACCGGTAGTGTTCTTCAGACAATCAGCTGACGGTAAGATAACGTATCTCAACTTCACTGCCACCGTAAGCTACGCCGATGACTCACGCATGGTGGTCGTGATGCCGTCACCAAGGGCTGTGGCAGAAGTATCAGCCTGTGAGATGCCAGGTATACTGCTGTTTTTTGATGAGACCAGTTATAAGGCCATGTTTGATGCGCTCGATGCGCTCGAATCCGCATCCGCCGACTCTCGGCTGGGAGAATTGCGTGACATCTTCATAGGTAACAAGACTGCCGGATGGCGCGATCTCTCCAAGATATCATTGCCATGGCTCAACGCATCGCAACAGGCTGCGGTCAACAGTGTGATCGCATCCCGCGATGTAGCTGTCGTACACGGTCCGCCCGGCACCGGCAAGACCACTACCCTTGTGGAGGCCATATTCGAGACACTACACCGAGAACCCCAGGTGATGGTCTGCGCCCAGAGCAACACTGCCGTAGACTGGATATGCGAAAAACTCGTTGACCGGGGTATCAATGTACTGCGTATCGGCAACCCATCACGTGTCAACGACAAGATGCTGTCATTCACTTACGAACGCCGGTTTGCCGATCATCCCCTCTACCCAGAGCTGTGGGCCATACGCAAGGAACTGAGACGGGTAAAAGATAGCAGACGACGCGGGTCGTATTCCGACAGAGAAGGTCTGCGCAGCCGTCTCAGCCGTCTGCGCGATCGTGCCACTACTATTGAGATACAAATTAATGCCGATCTGTTTAATTCGGCTCATGTGGTGGCCTCGACATTGGTGAGCAGCAGCCATCACCTGCTGACAGGCCACAGATTCGGCACACTGTTTATTGACGAAGCCGGACAGGCACTCGAGGCAGCCTGCTGGATTGCCATCCGTAAGGTCGACAGAGTTGTGCTTGCCGGCGACCATAAGCAGCTGCCTCCCACCATCAAGTGCATAGAGGCTGCCAGAGGTGGTCTCGACCGTACCCTCATGCAGATTCTTGCCACCCGCCATCCGTCGGCAGTGACGCTTCTCACCATCCAGTATCGCATGCACAGGCAGATAATGGAATTTCCTTCAAGGCAGTTCTACAGTGGCAAGCTCATAGCGGCGCCGGAGGTAAGGTCGCGGAGCATACTTGATCTTGACACACCGATATCCTGGATAGATACATCGGAAATGGGATTCAAGGAGACATTCGTGGGCGATAATTTCGGACGTATCAACAAGCCCGAGGCAGACATGCTACTCGACCGCCTTGATGATTACATCAAGCGCATAGGTGAGGAGCGGATCCTCGACGAGCGCATCGACTTCGGTATCATCTCTCCTTATAAGGCACAGGTGCAGTACCTGAAATCACGGATCAAATCCGACACCCGTTTTAAGCGTGTAAGGCATCTCATGACCGTAAATACAGTAGACGGATTTCAAGGACAGGAACGCGATGTGATTTTCATCAGTCTGGTCAGGGCAAATAACAAAAATCAGATAGGTTTTCTGAGCGATCTCAGACGTATGAATGTGGCGATGACCCGTGCGCGCATGAAGCTCGTGATCATCGGTGACGCATCAACCCTCGGGGGCAATGAATTTTACGCTTCATTACTCGAATATATACACAATCTCGATACTGAATTATGATACTTATAGCTCCGGACAAATTCAAGGGCACGCTCTCTGCCCGTCAGGCTGCAACAGCTATAGCTGTCGCTTTAAAAGATCTCGAATACATCAAGGCCCCGATGGCAGATGGCGGTGAAGGCACCGCAGAAATTATGTGCGCATCACCCCGTTGGGAACGGCATGACACATATTATGTCGATAACAACACCCGTACAGCTGTAATTGACAGCAGTGCCATCATCGGTCTCAAAGGCATTGATGCCAGCAAGCACGACATACTCAGGGCATCCTCCTTACCGTTAGGAGTAAAGGTAAGGGAGATTCTCAAAGGCGGATGCGACAGAGTATTGATAGGTATAGGCGGCACTTCAACCTGCGACGGTGGCGTAGGCTTCTTAGAGGGGCTCGGCATCGAACAACTGAAACAGTACCGCCACAAGATCATTGGCCTGAGCGATGTCTCCGTGCCTCTTGTGGCAGAGATAGGTAAGCCCTCCGCTCTGATGTTTGCAGCACAAAAGGGTGCTTCGGAAACTGATATACGTATCCTTCATCACCGCCTCGAATCCCTGTATAAGGAATATCCCGGCCATCGTTCACCCTACGACGGAGCAGGTGGCGGCCTGGGGTTCGCCATCGCTTCCGTCATAGGAGCCGAGTGTGTGAGCGGCGCCCGTTACGTGCTCGACCATTATGATATCGACTGGTCAAAAATCACCCTTACCATAACAGGTGAAGGCAAAATTGACGAGCAGACCGCCACAGGCAAGGTCGTAGATGTAGTGACACGTACGTCTCTGGCTCACGGAGTGCCCGTGGTGTCATTCGGCGGTATTGTGGAGCCCGCCTTGAAGTCGCCGTCAGTGATATCCACCGCCGACTACATGCCCGAACTGCCTCTTGATACCACAACGGCGGCTCTGCGTCTGCAGGCCGCCGTCAGTGATTACTTTGCTCGACATTAACGGTAGGTCACATCAATCATCAAGGATGTTGTGCTCATCGGGGTGTGTATACCAGCGTGAATACAGCAGATAATTGTGTGCGATCTTCTGATTGAGTTCCTTGGCCTGTGCCGGATCCACCTTCTTCACAAACTTTGCCGGTGCGCCGGCCCACATCTCGTGAGCGCCGATCTTAGTGCGAGACAACACCACGCTGCCGGCGGCAACAATCGCGCCCTCGCCCACTTCGACATCGTCCATCACCACAGCTCCCATTCCTATCAAGGCATAGTCCCTGATATGGGCGCCGTGTACAGTGACATTATGGCCTATCGACACCCAGTCACCTATCTCGATAGTGGATTTCTTGAACAGGGTGTGCAACACCGATCCGTCCTGGATATTGACACAATTTCCTATCTTGATTGAATTCACATCTCCGCGCAGCACGGTATTGAACCATACGCTGCACTCTTTACCCATCACTACATCGCCTACTACAGTGGCGTTTTCTGCCAGAAAGCAATTCTCCCCTATTTCGGGAGTCTTGCCCCGCAGGGGTATTATCAATGCCATAATAATTCTATTTTTATGATTTGAATATTTATCTTGTCATTTTTGCTGTCTTCTCTTTCAGCCATACCCTTTCTGCATCATCAAGATGCGGAGCAAGAGTCTCATACACTTTACGATGGTAACAGTTTACCCACTCTATCTCTTCATCGCTCATTATTTCTGTCTCAAACAATTTCAGATCAAACGGATAAAGAGTCAGTGTCTCGAATTTCAGAAATTCTCCGAAATCAGATGTGAAAGCCTTTACGGTAAGCACAAGGTTTTCGCATCGGATACCGTACTTTCCGTCTAAATATAATCCTGGCTCGTTTGAAGTCACCATACCCACCGTCAGAGGCGTTGGCAGGTCGTTGAGACGTATTCCCTGCGGTCCTTCGTGTACGTTCAGAAAATGCCCAACACCGTGTCCGGTACCGTGCAGGAAAGCTTTACCCTCCCGCCAGAGGAATTTCCGGGCCTCAACATCGAGCTGACTGCCGCGTGTTCCAGCCGGGTATATCATGCGCGCCAAAGCAATATGTCCTTTCATCACTAAAGTGAAGTCATGCCTTTCATCGTCCGTCGGCTCACCTAACGAAATGGTACGCGTGATATCTGTCGTACCATCGAGATATTGTGCGCCGCAATCCACAAGCAGCAGTCCCTCGGGCTTTATCTCCACATCCGTGTCTTCTGTCGCCTCGTAATGCACTATGGCGCCGTGCGGACCATATCCCACTATGGCACCAAAACTCTCGTCGAAGAATAGTGGTTGTGCGCTACGGTGTCTGCGCATGATCCGGCCGAAATCCATCTCTGTCACCACCTCACCGGCTGCCAGCATCCGCTCAAGCTCTCTGTACGACTTCACCAGAGCCACACCATCTTTGATCATGGCATTTCTCAATCCATTAAGCTCCACATCGTTACGGCACGCCTTGGCCAGCGCTACCGCAGAGCCGGCATAGATAGCCCGATCATTGAGCAATCTATCAGTTGCAGAGGAGGTCGTAGCCCTATCCACCATCACTTTTAAGCCCTGAGGGAGAGATGACAAAAATTCAGAGACCCCGTCATAGCCAATTACATCCACGGCATTATCCTGCAAATACCGCATCACCTCATCAGACACCTTATTTCTGTCTACAAACAGCACCTTCTTGTCTTCCGCGAGATAAAGATATGATATAGCTACAGGGTTAAAATCCACGTCATCACACCGGATATTCAGAATCCAAGCTATCTCATCAAGGGCCGAAAGGAATATGGCATCTGCCCCTTGGTCACGGACCCTGCCGAGAGCTGCGTCAATCTTCGATTCGGCTGATTCTCCGGCATATTCGATACCGTAAACAAATATTTGACCGCCAGGTAGTGATGGGCGGTCGGTCCAGACTGTATCTATGGGGTCAAACGCTAAATCAAGCTTTACTCCTGCTTGTGAAAGAGACTTCTCGAGGCTGCAGGCATACTGCACCGACAGCAGACCGCCGTTAACGCCTACAGTTTCGCCGGCCTTCACATTCTCCAAAATATACTCTTCGATAGTGGGTGTGCCGGACTGACCGATCTTCATCAGCGCGATTTCAGTTCCTTCAAGTTGTTCAGCGGCCTGCAGATAATAGCGTGAATCTGCCCAGAGAGCTGCCTTATCAGGAGTGATCACCATATCACCCGCACTGCCGGTGAATCCAGACAGGTACCTGCGCACTTGCCAGTGGTCGGCTATATACTCGCTCTGGTGAGGATCGGTGTGGATGATTATTGCAGCATTTATCCCTGCGTTGCGCATCTCGTCCCTGTACCGGCATATACGCGCCTTGATATTTTCTTTTGACATGTTTCCTTGCTAATTTTCTGCAAATTTAGTGTTTTTTTCAAGTATTCGCCATCTATTCCGCGGATAATTATTCAAAAATAACTATTGAGGATAGACATTGTAATAAAAATAATGTGTACCTTTGTACATCATTTAATGAAGATGGAAGGCATTATCCCTAATAAACAGTTGTTGCTCGACAAAAGGTATCTGAGAATGACCGCGATATGGAGTGAGAACTCCTATTGCAAGCGCCGCAAGGTAGGTGCCCTTATTGTCAAGGACAACATGATAATATCAGACGGCTACAACGGTACACCCGCCGGATTCGAGAACGTGTGCGAAGACGAAAACGGTGTCACCAAGCCATATGTGCTTCATGCCGAAGCCAACGCGATCACCAAGGTTGCCCGCAGCAATAACTCAAGCGACGGCGCCACCCTGTATGTTACTGCCTCTCCTTGTATCGAGTGTGCCAAACTCATAATTCAGGCTGGAATAAAGCGTGTCGTGTACAACGAGCTTTACCGAATCACCGATGGCATAGACCTGCTCAGGCGTGCCGGAGTCGAGTGTCTGCACATATCCGATTAATCCATCACAAAGCCCTATCTTATCGTAAGTTACAAATAATCTATTTCTGATGAAAAATAAGTTTTGGTTGCCGTTGCTGCTATCAGCCACAATTGTATTCGGTATTATCATCGGCTGGTTCTCACGAGGTCTTTCTAATTCTTCGGCCTCACACGGCAAGCTCTTTGACGTGCTCGAAATGATTCAAGAGAATTATGTTGAGGAAATCGACATGGACAGTCTGGTGGAAATGACCATACCCCTGCTCCTCAACAATCTCGATCCTCACTCGTCATACATTCCGGCCAAAGACTATGTTAACGCCAACAATGAGCTCGAAGGCAAATTCAGCGGTATCGGCATATCATTCCAGATCTTTAATGATACCCTCACTGTCGTGGAGGTAATCTCCGGAGGCCCCTCAGAGAAAAAAGGTGTCTTGCCCGGCGACCGAATTATCAAGATCGATGACAAGGTGGTGGCAGGTAACGGTATCACCAATCAGGATGTATTCAATATGCTGCGCGGCCCCAAAGGCACCAAGGTGAATATCGCCGTGAGACGCACCAATTCACCCAAGCTAATCAACTTTGAGATCACACGCGACGATATCCCCGTTGAGTCAGTGGATGCTGCCTATATGCTCGATTCCGAGACTGGCTACGTGAAGGTGTCACGATTTGCAAGAGATACCTACAAGGAATTCCTGCAGGCCCTGAACAAGCTGCGTATCGATGGCGCAAAAAACTATGTGGTGGACCTCAGGCAGAACGGTGGCGGATACATGGAGACAGCCATAATGATGGTAAATGAGTTCCTGCCAGCCGGCAAGACCATTGTCTCCACCAAGGGACGCGACAAGGATAACGACCAGTATGTGATCAGCGACGGCTCGGGCAGCTTCCGCGACTATGGCGTCACTGTGCTTATCGATGAATTCTCGGCGAGCGCGAGTGAGATATTCTCGGGCGCCATCCAGGACAACGACCGCGGATGGGTGGTAGGACGCCGTTCGTTTGGCAAAGGCCTCGTACAGCGTCCGATGCTTCTGCCCGATTCCAGCGAGGTACGCCTCACCGTACAACGCTACTACACGCCTTCGGGCCGGTGCATTCAGAAAGAATATAAGCCGGGGGCAAACACCGATTATGATCTCGAGATCATCAACCGCTTCAACAACGGTGAGGTCACCAGCGCAGACTCCGTCAAGCTCAACCTCGACCAGAAGTATGCAACATCCGGGGGCCGCACTGTCTACGGTGGCGGTGGCATTATGCCCGATTATTTCGTGGCGGAGGATACTACTGCCATCACATCCTATTACATCGCGATATCCAATGCCGGGCTCCTGCAAAAGTATTCCTACGCATACGCTGATGACAACAGACAGCAGCTCAACAAAGCAAAGACTGTGGCCCAGCTGCTCAAACTCCTGCCGCCTGACGAAGTCTTGCTGCGCGACTTCGTGGACTATGCCGTTTCCAACGGTATTCCCGCGAGATGGTACTATATCAACATTTCTTCTCCGTTAATTGTTAATCATCTGAAAGCATTGATTGCCCGTGACATCCTCGGCATCCAGGCATATTATGAGGTGATAAACACCTCTGATCCTACCCTGGCCAAGGCTCTCGAATACTCGGGCAAACCTCTCACTAATTAACAATCCAGATTATGAATAAGGAAGATATACGGATCAAGATCAAGGCTCGTAAAAGCCTGTTGTCACAACAAGAGAAAGAGAGCGCCGCCCGGGCTGCTTTTGCCCTGCTCGAGAATCACGCTGCGTTTATGATGGCTGAGAAAATACTGATGTATCATTCTCTCGCCGACGAGCTGTCCACCCATGATTTCATCAACAAATGGACGGGGCGCAAGAGTTTCTTTTTGCCCCGTGTCAACGGTGTGAATCTTGAGATCCTGCCATACGACCGCAGCAGGCTCGCTCTTGGTGCCTTTCATATCGAAGAACCCACTGGAGATGATGTTCATGACATATCCGAGATCGAGCTCATCGTGGTGCCCGCCGTGGCTTACGATCGCCGAGGCAACCGTGTGGGACGTGGCAAAGGCTATTACGACCGGATGCTCGGAGACACAAAGGCAATCAAGATAGGTATCGCCTACGACTTCCAGGTATTCGATGAAATTGAATCCGACCCCCACGATGTACCCGTAGATATAATAATCACCGATAAGGGCATAAGGTATACCCGACGTTGATCCTTATACCGGATACCCTCTTACTCACCAAATATTTCTTTTCTTGATTTCCATTAATAACCTCTCAGTAGAATTCAGCGCCAGGCCGCTTTTTGAAAATATAAGCTATGTGATCAACCCGCGTGACAAGATTGCTCTTGTAGGAAAAAACGGCGCGGGCAAATCGACAATGCTAAAGATTATCGCCGGATTGCAGGCCCCTGCTTCCGGCAGTGTGGCCGTGCCGCAGGATGTCACCATCGGCTATCTGCCCCAGCAGATGGAGGTATCTGATACACTCACAGTAATAGAGGAGGTAAGGAAGGCATTTTCTCACCTCAAGGAAATGCAGCAGCGTCTCGACCGGCTCAACGCCGAGCTATCAGACCGCACCGACTACGATTCCGACGAATATCACCAGCTGATCGACCGCATGACCACTCTCACCGAGCAGATCGCTATGGAGAGCAGCGACAATTGCGAGGCAGAGATGGAGAAGACTCTGCTGGGACTCGGCTTCGCCCGATCTGATTTCGACAGGCTCACGTCCGAATTCTCCGGAGGTTGGAGAATGCGTATCGAGCTGGCAAAAATTCTTCTGGCCCACCCCGATGTTCTGCTCCTCGATGAGCCCACCAATCACCTCGACATCGAGTCGATACAATGGCTCGAACATTTTCTGATCACAAAGGCCAAAGCTGTGGTGCTCGTGAGCCATGACCGCGCGTTTATCGATAATGTGACATCTCGCACTATAGAGATCTCTTTAGGCAAGATCTACGATTACGCCGTGAATTATTCCCACTTCCTCGAGCTCAGGAAAGAGAGGGTCGAGCAACAGATGCGTGCCTATCAGAATCAGCAGAAAGAAATCAAGGATACTGAGGATTTTATCGAACGCTTCAGATACAAGGCTACCAAGGCCGTGCAGGTGCAGAGCCGTATGAAACAGCTCGCCAAGATCGACATTATCGAGGTGGATGAAGTCGATAATTCCCACATCAATCTGAAGTTTCCGCCCGCTCCCCGCTCTGGTGACTACCCCATCATTGCTGACAATGTGGGCAAAGCCTATGGCGACCATCAGGTTTTTGATCATGCCACATTCACTATTAAGCGCGGAGAGAAGGTGGCTTTTGTTGGTAAGAACGGTGAAGGAAAGTCAACACTCGTAAAATGTATCATGGGCGAAATACCCTATACCGGGTCGCTCAAGATAGGTCACAATGTAAAGATCGGATATTTCGCACAAAATCAGGCTCAGCTGCTCGATCAGGAAATCACAGTTTTTGACACCATCGATCATGTAGCCGTGGGCGATATACGCACCAAGATTCGTGATATCCTCGGGGCCTTTATGTTTGGCGGCGAGGCTTCCGACAAGAAGGTGAAGGTGCTCTCCGGTGGCGAGAAGACCCGTCTGGCAATGATCAAGCTGCTGCTTGAGCCGGTGAATCTCCTGATTCTCGATGAGCCTACCAATCACCTCGACATCAACACCAAAGAAATTCTCAAGAGTGCCATCAAAGATTTTGACGGCACAGTGATAGTGGTGAGTCACGACCGGCAATTTCTCGACGGTCTGGTAGAGAAGGTGTACGAGTTTGGCGGAGGGAAAGTTACCGAGTGTCTCGGAGGTATCTATGATTTCCTTGAGCGTAAGAGACTGACATCACTATCGCAGCTCGAACTTTCGCCGGCACGCCGGGAGGCCGAACACCGCCCTGCTGAAGAGCAGGCTCCATCGGCCGGTAAGCTCAAATACGCCGAGCAGAAGGAGCGCGAGAAAAACCTGCGCAAGATGCGCAAACGTATCGATGAAGCCGAGGCAAGAATCGAAAAACTCGAAGCCGAGAAAGCAGATGTCGAAGCCAAGTTCGCAGCCGGGCTCGCAAGCGACGACCTCTACTTCAGGCATGCTGAGATACAAAAAAATATAGATGAGGCTATGACAGAATGGGAGACTGCCCAGATGGCTCTTGACGAGGCCAACTCATGATGGCCAGCACCTCTCTCCACATGACCCGCCGGCACGGATATACAATTTTGACCATATAATAACCATCATTATAGTTATGTTAAAAAGAACTGCTTTAATTATCTCCGGAACAATGTGCCTCACCGCACTGACCAATTGTTCCTCAACAGACAAAGCGACGGTTAAAGGCATTGATGCCGCCAACCTCGACACTCTGGTGTCACCCAAGACCGACTTCTATCAGTACGCCTGCGGCGGCTGGATGAAAGCACATCCCCTCACTGCCGAATATGCCAGATACGGCGTATTCGAGACTCTCGGCGAGCTCAACCGCGAGCAGGTGAAGGACATCATCCAGAGCATCGACCGTAAATCGATGCAGAAAGGCAGCAACCAGCAGAAAATCGCTGACTTCTACGACATGGGCATGGACAGTGTCACTCTCAACAAGCAGGGTGCGCAACCGGTGATGGCCGATCTCAGGCTCATCAACACTATGCCTCTCGACAGCCTTATGCCCGTAATGGCCACATTACCGGGTGTTAGCGCGTTCTTCGGCACAGGAGTGGATGCCGACCTGCGCAATGCCTCTGTCAACACCATGTATCTCATGCAGGACGGCCTCGGCATGGGTGACCGCGATTATTACCTCAAGGACACCGATAACGAGAAAAAGGTGAAGGACGCCTACATGACATACTTAAAGAAACTTGGCACTCTTGCAGGATACAGCGATGCAGACGCACAGCGAATGGCCGACAACACTATGGCGATCGAGACTTCCCTGGCCAAGGCATCCATGTCACGCGAGGAGCTGAGAGACCCGGCTGCAAGCTACAACCCCATGAAGATCTCTGAGATCACCGCCAAGTATCCCAAGCTCCGTCTTGATGAATACTTCAAGGCTCAGGGTATTGAGAAAATCGACTCATTGGTGATTGGTCAACCCAAGTTCATCGCAGAGGTCAACAATATTCTCACCAATCAGTCCGAACAGGCCATCCGCGACTACGTGACCGCAGGATACCTGCGCAGCGCGGCCACATATCTGAGCGATGATTTCGTCAACGCCGAGTTTAATTTTGACAAAGTCGTATCCGGTGTCGAGGAGATGCAGCCCAGATGGAAACGCGCTATGTCAGTGCCTAACGGAATGCTCGGCGAGGCCCTCGGTCAGCTATATGTAGAGAAATATTTCCCCCAGTCGTCTAAGGAAAAAATGCTCACACTCGTGAAAAATCTCCAGACATCTCTGGGAGAGCACATCGACAGCCTCACATGGATGAGCGACACCACTAAGGCCAAGGCTCACGAGAAACTCGACAATTTCATCGTGAAGATCGGATATCCCGATACATGGCGCGATTACTCGGCTCTCGAAATCGATCCCTCCAAATCTTATTGGGAGAATATCCAGGCCACTATCAAGTTCAACAACGACTACAACCTCGCTGATTACGGCAAGCCCGTCGACAAGACACGCTGGCTGATGTCTCCCCAGACCGTCAACGCATATTACAACCCCACCACCAACGAGATCTGCTTCCCGGCAGGTATCCTGCAGAAGCCGTTCTTCGATCCCGAGGCCGACGATGCTCTCAACTATGGTGCTATCGGTGTAGTGATCGGCCACGAGATGACTCACGGATTTGATGACCAGGGCCGTCAGTTTGACAAAGACGGAAACCTCTCCGACTGGTGGACCCCTCAGGATGCCGAGGCCTTTACCAAGCTGGCCAATGCACTGGCCGATCAGTTTGACCAGATTGTAGTGATTGATGATATCCACGCCAACGGCAAGTTTACACTCGGTGAAAACATCGCCGACCAGGGTGGCCTGCGCGTGGCTTACACCGCCTATCACAACTCGCTCAACGGACAGCCCGGCGAAGACATCGACGGATTCTCACCCGACCAGCGTTTCTATCTCAGCTATGCCAACGTATGGGCCGGCAACATCCGCGACGAGGAGATCAAGCGTCGCACTCTGATGGATCCCCACTCGCTCGGCAAATGGCGCGTCAACGCATCGCTGCGTAACATCCAGCCCTTCTTCGAAGCTTTCAATATAGTTGAGGGCGACCCGATGTACCGTCCCGAGCAAGAGCGTGTCATCATCTGGTAATTCACGATAGCAATCTATTCACAGAGCCTTCGCCGTATATGGCGTGGGCTCTGTTGCTTTAGTCACCACGGCCACGGACAAAAGTATTATTCCATCACAAAAGTTGGGATGCAAAAACGCATCATGTCTTTGTCATCTCACCGATTTTTGTTAACTTTGCAAATGATATGCACCCGCGCATGCGGCTATACATCCCACACCGACTGAATCAAATATTCATTGAAGACCACTTATGTCTGACATAGTCTCTACACAAATATCACCTCAGGTCGAAGCCGCCAAACAGCGCTTCGGAATAGTGGGTTATACACCTGCTCTGATCGAAGCGATACAGAGAGCTATCAAAGTCGCTCCAATAGATCTTTCGGTTCTTATTACGGGCGAAAGCGGTACCGGCAAAGAATTTTTTCCGCAGATCATACACCAGTTCAGCGCACGCAAACATTCAAAATACATCGCGGTCAATTGCGGCGCAATTCCAGAAGGCACTATCGAATCCGAACTTTTCGGCCACGAAAAAGGCTCATTCACCGGAGCCGTAGCATCCCGTAAGGGATATTTTGAGGAAGCCGACGGAGGCACCATTTTCCTTGACGAGGTAGCCGAGCTCCCTCTCACCACCCAGGCCCGCCTGCTGCGCGTGCTCGAGACCGGTGAGTTTCTAAAGGTAGGCTCGTCGGCCGTGCAGAAGACCAACGTGCGTATCGTGGCGGCGACCAATGTCGATATGCTGCAGGCGGTGGCCGACGGACGCTTTCGCGAGGATCTCTACTACCGGCTCTCCACCGTCCAGATAGCCATACCGCCGCTTCGCGACCGTGGTAACGACATACTGCTGCTTGCCCGAAAGTTCGCCTCTGATTTTGCCGAAAGATACCGTATGCCCGAGATTACCTTCGCCGACAGCGCCAGACATCTCTTGCTCGCATACAAATGGCCCGGAAACGTACGACAGCTAAAGAATATCGTAGAGCAGACAGCCATCTTTGAAGCCGGTAATGAAATCACCGAAGCGATTATCGCCAAGTACCTGCCGGCCGACGTTATATACACCGCACAGCCGTCAGCCCCACACGCCCCCGCCTTGCGCGGCAGCGCATATGACCGCGAACGTGAGATGCTGATAAATATGATTTTCTCTATGAAGAAGGAGATCAGTGAGCTCAGGGAGATGATCACCGGACAGCTCACGCCCAAGCCCGAGCATATCTCAACCGCCCTCACCATCGCTAATCCCATCGCCAACGCCCCTCACAATTCCGATATCACCCAACCACCCAGAATCATTGATGTGGATCCGGTAGACCAACCCTCATCAGTATCGGCCGCGACACTCGCCGAAAACGAGCGTACCACGATCCGGCAGGCTCTCGAAAGAAATGACGGACGTCGCAAAGAGACTGCCCGGGAACTCAATATTTCGGAGCGTACACTTTACAGAAAAATTAAAGAATATGGCCTTGAATAAATCGATATTCCGTATCATTGCAATAGCCCTGTGTCTTATTGCCGCCTGTGTGCCGCAATCCTGCCGTATAAGCTACAAATTCAACGGGGCCGCGCTCGACTACAATGTCTACAAGACAATATACGTGTCCGAATTTCCGATCAGAGCAGCCCTCGTATACCCGCCCCTGCAGCAGACCTTTGAGAATGACCTGCTAAATTACATCACACGTAACACGCGATTGCAGACTGTAACCTCAAACTCCGACCTGTCGCTCGAGGGCGAGATCACTGGCTACAACCTCACCCCGCAGGCTGTGACTGAGGATGCATACGCATCACGCACCCGACTCACAATCAGTGTCAGGGTAAAGTACACCGACAACAGAAACGAAAAAAACAATATTGACCAGACCTTCAGCGCTTATCGTGACTTCGATGCCTCGCAGATGCTCACCGATGTGCAGGACGAGCTTTGCCAACAAATCTCTGAAGAGCTGGTGAATCTGATATTCAACGCCACTCTTGGCAACTGGTAGACAATATTATGAACGACATAAACCAGATACTGAAAAGTCTGCTCACCGACCCTGCAAAGGCTGTTGACCCCGATTGGGTCGCCAGGCTGGCTGACCGGTATCCGGCTTTCTATTTTCCGACCGCCCTTTTGGTGAAACGCAACATGGCCGGTATTGACAAATCCCGGCTCGACAGTCTGCTCACATATCTGGTGGTGCAAAGCCCTGACCGTGCTGCCGTTGCTGACTTCACCGGCAATTCGGGTGCTGACTGGAGCAACTTCTATCCCAAGACAGATACGCTGCAGGAGACATCGACAGACCGTACGATTGATGCATTTATCAATACCTACGGACATTCTTCGCCACAGGAAGACGCGCTCCTCGAACGACTGATTTTCAGCCCTGTCCCCGCCGACTATCTCGGCGCGCCGGACACCCCTTTAGATCCCTCCGACCCCTTGGTGATTCCGCCCGAGCTCGATGTGCCCGTCAACGACGATATCAAGGCCACGCTGCCGGTCGCCCCACCCCCGTTCAAAGGCCTGCGGGAGACCGAAATCATACCTCCACCCTTCACCGGGCTGCAGAAGTCCACACCGTCACTTGCTCCAGATCCCGCTACTGCGCCCGGTCCAGCTCCTGCTCCAGCCGCGCCCGATCCTGTTCCAGCGCCCGATGCAGACACGTCACTTATGGAAAGTCTCGCTAAATTTTTCATAAAAAAGGGCCGATATGAGCGTGCCTACGACATTATAAGTGATTTAAGTTTGAAATTTCCAGAAAAAAGTGTTTACTTTGCAGAACAATTGCGCTTTTTGCAAAAAAAGATATTAAGCCAGAAATTATCACAAGAAAATAAAACAAAAAATCAAGAATAAATTATGATCCACGTACTTGTAATTATCCTTACACTGATCGTAGCCATCCTTCTTGTTGGCATTGTTCTCATCCAGAAATCTAAAGGTGGCGGTCTCTCGTCACAGTTCGGCGGTGCCAACTCTGTCATAGGTGTACGCCAGACCAATGCTTTCCTTGAGAAAGGTACATGGTGGCTTGCCGGTATCCTCGTGTTCCTTGCGATTGTATCAGCCTACACAATGCCCAAGATGTCGACCGGTAGCGCAATCCGCTCACAGCAGACCCAGCAGATGCCCGCAGGTGCCGGCAACAACCAGTTCGCCACTCCCGCCGCTCCTGAGAGCGCTCCTGCCGCTCCCGCTGCTCCAGCTGCCGAGACTCCGGAAGAATAATCGGCCTGTCCGTTACTGATATTTGAATTATCATCCCGCCTCCGGGTAGGTTAAAGTCTTAGATAAAGGCCGTTAATGTGCTACATTAATGGCCTTTAAATTATTATATGAAAAGATCTGATTTTGAAATAATGGCTCCAGTGGGCTCTTACGAGTCGCTCCACGCTGCCCTCGATGCCGGCACAGATGCTATATACTTCGGTGTGCAAGGTCTCAACATGCGCTCCAAATCCAGTGCCAACTTCACCCTCGATGATCTACGCGGCATAGCCGCCACATGTGCCGAGAGGGGTGTGCATACATATCTCACCGTCAACACCGTGCTTTACGATTCTGACTTACAGAGGTGTCATGAGATAATCGATGCAGCCGCCGAAAGCGGTATCACTGCTATAATTGCGAGCGATATCGCCGCCATATCCTACGCCCGGGCCAAAGGAGTGGAGGTACACATCTCTACACAATGCAACATCACCAATATTGAGGCTGTGAAGTTTTACGCTCAGTGGGCTGATGTAGTGGTGTTGGCCCGTGAGCTCAATCTCGATCAGGTTAAAGCAATACACGATGCTATCGTCTCAGAGCAGATAGTCGGGCCCAAAGGCGAACTCGTCAGAATCGAGATGTTCTGTCACGGCGCCCTGTGCATGGCCGTGTCAGGCAAATGCTACCTCAGTCTGCATCAGATGAATTCAAGCGCCAACCGCGGAGCCTGCACACAGATATGCCGGCGCGGATACACTGTCACTGATAATGAGACGGGTGACCAGCTTGCGATAGAGAATCAATACATCATGTCGCCTAAAGATCTGAAGACCATCCACTTTCTCGACCGCATGGTAGATGCCGGTGTCAGCGTGTTCAAGATCGAGGGTCGTGCCCGCGGGCCCGAGTACGTGAGCATAGCAGTACAGGCCTACAGCGATGCACTCAATGCAATCTGCGACGGCACCTACGGAAAGGAGTTTGTGGAGGAATATGAAACACGTCTGGCCAAAATTTTCAACCGTGGTTTCTGGGACGGCTACTATCTGGGCCAGCGTCTCGGTGAATGGTCGGGTAAATACGGGTCGTCTGCCACCAAGGTGAAACATTACGTGGCCAAGGGTGTGAAGACTTTCTCACGTCTGGGTGTGGCCGAATTTCTGATGGAGGCCGGCGAACTGCACGTGGGCGATGAGGTGATCATCACGGGGCCTACCACCGGAGCGATTTTCCTCACGATAGATGAGATACAGGTCGATTGCCACAGTGTCGACCGTGTGACCAAAGGCGACAGCTTCTCCATAAAGGTACCGTCAAAGATCCGTCCCAGCGACAGGATGTATCTTTGGGAAGACACCGCTGTCAAAACAAAACAATAACCATTCTTACCATCGTCATGGATAAATTCGGCAAATTCCTACATTGGTGTCAGCGCTACATCACCGCTATGGGTGTTGTTGTAGTGGTATTTGTGGTCTACACTATGTTTCTGCAGGAGAATTCCTTATTCAGATACATGAGTTATTCCAACACCATCGACAGCCTCAGGGTAGAGATCAAAAACTACACCGACACCATGAATTACTACCACCGCATGAACTCGCTGCTGTCTACTGACCCTGAAGTGATGGAGCGCGTGGTGCGCGAAGAATACAACATGAACCGTCGCAGCGAGGATGTCTATATCTTTGAGTAAACATCACACCATCAAGATACAGACACCCGCCAAATCGGCAACTAATTATTATAGAATTGACATGAAACAGAAAATTATGCTCGCCCTCGTTACTTTGGGCATGGTAATGATAGCCGCAGGGATTGTGATACCGATAATCACGTTTGACCTGGAGAGCGATACATTCAGATACATATATGCAGCCGGTGCGCTGATCCTCGTAATCGGCAGAATATTCACTCCATATCAGGGTGACAACACCCGCGTCAAGCGTCTGAGCCGTATCGAGGCATGGGCGGCGATATTTTTCTGCATGGCTGCTTTCCTGCTTTTCTACGAGCGCACTTCTCTGCGCGATGCTCTCGCGTTCACCCTGGCCGGCGGCCTTATCCAGGTATACACCTCGATAATGATACCCATAGCCGACCGTAAGAAAAGCAAACGATGATTACAGTGGTGGCAACTGGCCAAGATTGTCTACCACTACATCGGCTTTATCTTCAAGAGAAGCCCGGGGATTCGTCGTGGCCAAGGCTACCACGCGGCAGCCGGCACGGCGCCCCGACAGCAATCCGTTGAATGAATCCTCATACACCACACAGTCGGCCGGTGACACTCCCAATCGTTCTGCTGCTATCAGATATGGCTGCGGATCAGGCTTGGAGCGGGTAACATCCTCGTCGGTGATTACCTCATCAAAGCATCCTCTCAGCCACGGTTGCTGACGCCACAGGTTGTCCATCTTCTCCAGGTTACTGCTTGTCACGATAGCACATTTCACCCCTCTGCCACGCAATCCTTCGAGATAGTCCTTTACCTCGGGAAATACGATATACTCCATCTCCCGCTCGTACTTGTTGAGCTTTGCTATCACCTCGTGATGCAGGTGTTCCGGAAAATACTTACCGAGTATCTGGGTGAGCGTAGTGCCTTTGATCACATCAGCGAAATTATCGATTCCTACGTTGTATTCACGGCCCATGCCACCCCAGAATATGCTGTACGATGGCTCGGTATCTATTATCACCCCGTCAAGGTCGAATAATGCTGCTTTCATTTCAATAAGTTGGGTTAATATCTATCTGTTTTAATTAATGAAGTCGTTTAAACTTATTACAAATTAACATTTCGAGATTATTTACGAGGCGATTTTGAGCTTTTTGAGGAAGCGATGGGGATCCATCGTGACCGAGGAAAGAGAAAAAATCGACCGTAAAGAATCCGAAAGGTTAACAATGAGGGTAACATCATATATGGATTTAACATTTTGTAATAAGTTTAAACGACTTCACTATGCAAATTTAGCTAATGATTATAATTTAGCCACACTTTTATGACTTTTTTAGCTAACTTTGCACATTCTTTTTATATTTACATCACGTTTGAGTATGGCAATGAATTCATCATCTAATCCGGCGCTGCTTGGCACTGAGTCCATAGGCAGGTTGCTGGTGCAGTACTCGGTGCCGGCAATCATAGCCAGCGTCGCTACTTCAGTGTATAACATAGTCGACAGCATATTCATAGGCCAGGGCGTGGGTGCGATGGCTATCGCCGGTCTTGCCATCACCTTCCCTCTCATGAATCTCGTGATTGCATTCTGTACTCTCATCGCCGTGGGCGGATCCACCATCTCGTCGATATTCCTGGGACAAAAGAATAAAGCCAAGGCTACCGAGACGGTCAACACCGTCACGGTGCTATGTCTTATCCACGCTCTGGTATTCGGCACTCTCACATATATTTTTCTTGACCCTATACTACGGCTGTTCGGAGCCACTGATGAGACGCTCCCATACGCGAGCGAGTTTATCAAGGTAATCCTCTACGCTACACCGATATCATATATCTTCCTGGGGCTTAACAATATCATGCGCGCCACGGGATACCCCAAGAAAGCAATGATGTCGGCCCTGATGTCTGTGGCTGTCAACATTGTGTTGGCCCCGATATTCATTTTCAAATTTGAATGGGGCATTGCCGGAGCGGCATGGGCCACGGTGTGCGGCCAGTGTACCGCCTTCGTGTGGGTACTTTTCCACTTCTTCTCAAAAAAGAGCTATGTCCACTTTGACTTCAGCTGCGGATTCTTCAATACGTCAATTATTAAACGCGTTTATGCCATCGGTCTCTCGCCATTCCTGATGAACTGTTGCGCATGCCTTGTGGTCGTATTCCTCAACAAGTCGCTGCTACAATATGCCGGTGACCTCGGCAACATTGCAGTCGGTGCCTATGGTATACTCAACCGCACCACAATGTTTTTCGTGATGATAGTATTTGGTGTAACCCAGGGTATGCAACCTATCCTTGGCTACAACTTCGGTGCGCGCAATTGGCAGCGAGTGACGGATACTCTGAAAAAAGGCATCTGGATCGGCACCGGTATCACCTTCGTGGGCTGGGTGCTCTGCATGGGATTCCCCAACCAGCTCTCGAGAATGTTCACTACCGACCAGACCATGATCGATATGGCCCATACCGCCTACCGCACATATTTCGTGGTATATCCTCTGGTGGGTGTACAGATTGTGATCCAGAATTTCTTCCAGTCGATTGGCAAGCCGAAACTGTCGATCCTGCTCTCCCTCACCCGACAGCTTATCTTCCTGCTGCCGCTGCTGTATATCGTACCCAAATTTTTCGGTGTCGTAGGTATATGGGCCAGCATGGCAGGCAGCGATACCCTGGCCTTCATCCTTGCTATCGTAGTGCTCTATATCTCCAACAAAAAATTCTCCAAATCTTTTGCCACAAACAATGCTAAGACAAGTTCAACTCAGGGTCAGGCCTGAGACAGCGGCCGACCCCCTGCGGTTATCGATAGAGATATCCACTATGCTCGACATAGATGTCAACCGTATCCGCCGGGTAGATATCGTGCGACGCTCAATCGACGCACGCCAACGCAAGGTGATGATCAATCTCACCGTAAACGCTCACATTGACTCTGTCGATGAAGAAGCTGACATAGCATCACCGGTCGAATATAAACCGCTCCCGCCCGACGCACCCACGGCTATTGTGGTCGGTGCCGGTCCGGCTGGCCTATTCGCCGCTCTGCGCCTGATTGAAGAAGGTATAAGACCTGTCTTGCTTGAGCGTGGCAAGGATGTAGACAGCCGGCGCCAGGATCTGGCCCGCATAAGCCGTAACAATGATGTGGATCCGGATTCTAATTATTGTTTCGGTGAGGGAGGAGCCGGTGCGTTCTCTGACGGCAAACTCTACACACGTAGCAAAAAACGCGGCTCAGTGGATAAGGTGCTCAATATCCTGCACCAGCACGGAGCCAAGCGTGATATTCTTGTCGATGCTCATCCTCATATTGGCTCGGACCGTCTTCCGGCGGTCATCAAGGCCATGCGCATGACCATCGAAGAGTGTGGCGGAGAAGTGAAGTTTGGACAACGTGTGACATCCCTGCTTATCGATGACAATATGGTCGAGGGCGTAGTCACCGCCGACGGCAGTGTATATCATGGCAAGGTAATTCTCGCTACAGGTCATTCGGCCCGTGATGTCTACGAGATGCTGGTTGACTCCGGCGTGTCTGTCGAACCCAAGGGTCTTGCCATAGGAGTGAGACTCGAACATCCTCAGACCTCAATAGACCGCATCTTCTACCATTCGCCCTCGGGCCGCGGCAAGTATCTGCCCCCCGCCGAATATTCACTTCTCACCCGTGTCGACGACCGTGCGGTATATTCTTTCTGCATGTGTCCGGGTGGATATATTATCCCTGCGGCAAGCGCTCCGGGTGAGATCGTCACCAACGGCATGTCACCCTCCAACCGTGGCACACGCTGGGCCAATGCCGGCATCGTAGTGGAAATACTGCCGGATGATATTCCCGGTGACGATCCGCTCAAGATGATGCGTTACCAGCAGAGCATTGAACGAAAATTCTACGAAGAGGCCAACTCCACACAGAATGCACCGGCGCAACGCATGACCGATTTTGTAAACCGCCGTGCATCTTCATCACTCCCCGACACCTCCTATACAGCGGGCGTACATCCAGCACGTGTCGACATACTACTCCCCTCTGCCATTTCCAACCGTCTGTCAAAGGCCTTCAAGGAATTCGATAAGAAATACAAAGGGTTTCTCTCTGCTGACGCAACGGTGGTGGGAGACGAGACTCGCACATCTTCACCACTGCGTGTCACCCGCAATCCCGAGACACTGGAACATGTATCGATCTCCGGCCTGTATCCCTGCGGCGAAGGAGCAGGATATGCCGGCGGCATAGTCTCGGCAGCCATCGATGGTGATCGCTGCGCCGCTGCCCTCGCCGACTCCCTCCGTTGACATATTCCTCACATTAAGTCAAAAAAAGTAAGCACCGGTGATGCCGGTGCTTACTTTTTTCTATTATTTTATTTATCATTTAATCAAGATGATCTTTTTAGTTTTCACCCATTTGCCGTTATCGACCCGTATCCTTGTACCCTTTTTGTCATAAACAAATTCAATTATGTTGTGGGTTCCGTCTGGCCAATTAATCGTAAAACACTCATTTTGGTCTATTGCGCCGTCAAACTCTCCGAAGCTAATTACCGGGTATTCCCAATTCACATTAACCGTGTGATATATGACATACAGACCATAGAAAAATGGCATATAATAACGACTCATTGATTGATGGATAAGCTCGTGATAATCCCCGTCGAATATCGGCTTTGTTTCTTCCTTATAAGTATAGCTGATTTCTGTCGAAATATTATCCCGACTGAGAATACCGTGATATTCGTCTGAAAACAAGTTATTGCCATCCAGATCCTCTATATCGATATAAACCTGAGCCGGAGCAAAATCATATATTAAATTACTATCGTCTTTACCGCAGCTGGCAATTGCAAAGAGAAAAAATAAGTAAACCAATTTTAAATGTCTCATAATACCTGAAAGTTTTCATAGTTACATATTGTCAGATACGATTTCTCGGATGTCATCATTCGTGGTCTTAATGGCCACTTATCCATTATGATAATTGGGACTTGATGTAATCTACCATAGCTGAAGGATCTTTACATCCCAGCACATACTTGTCGCCATTCTTCATCCTCACGAGAAAGCAGTCAGATGATTTACCGTAGAATCCATAGTATCTGCCGATATCCCCCTCTTTGAAGATACCCCAGTAACCCATGAATCCGCCCGAGGCAAAGATGCGTATAGCTCCCATCGTAGGCTGGAAAAGTTCCACACTTTCTACATTGCGCATCGGTATTTTGTACTTCTTCAAAATGCTTCCCATTATGATATAGTCGTTATCAACCTTTATATAACTCACACCATATATCAATGCGCTGAAGTAGAGCACCAGATACAATGCTAGAATTGTAAAGAAAGCAGCTGTCTCCCTTAATGTCGCTATACATCCTGCAAATAGCGCAATAATGACAACAGCCGTCAGCACTATCACATATCTGCTAAACTGGATTCTCGATTTCATATACTAACTAATTATAACCAACTGATGCAAAATTACAAAATATCCCTGACTTTTCGATAAAAAAAGTGATATATTGTTATGGCGGAAGAGAATTTTTTCACGATAATAAAGGCCGGGATGAATCACAATCCCGGCCTTTATTATCGTGGAATTGGTGTATCAATTGATAGTGACCTTGATGGCCTCCTTCTCTACCGGGAGATAGGCTTCGTAGGTAGATATGTAGCGGTTGAAGCCCTCCACATCCGCTGCATCCGGATCGATTGTGACACCTTTGGCATCAGCAAACACTTTCTTGTCGAGATACTCGGGCAGCGAGTAATTCTCGCTATTGGACACGGTGAAGGCGGCAAGCAATGCGATACCCCAGGCTCCACCCTCGCCAGCTGTCTCCATCACGGTGATGGGCGAATCAAGTGCGGCGGCAAGAACACGCTGGCCTACAACGGGTGTCTTGAACAGACCACCGTGACCGGTGATGCGGTCTACTGCTACTTTCTCCTGATTGAAGAGCACATCATTACCTATCTTCAGCACGGCCACCGATGCGTAAAGATGGGCGCGCATGAAGTTGGCGAGGTTGAAGTTGTCAGATGCTGAGCGTACAAACAGCGGACGTCCCTCTATGCAACCGGTGATAGGCTCGCCCGACACATAGTTATATGACATCAGTCCGCCGCAATCGGTATCACCGTTGAGCGCATTGGCATAAAGCTTACCGTAGAGATCATCGTAATCTACAGTCATGCCCATCAACTTCTGGAATTCAGCGAACATCCCCACCCATGCGTTGAGATCAGAGGTACAGTTGTTGCAATGCACCATGGCCACAGGGCTGCCGTCGGGTGTGGTGACAATATCGATAGCCTCGTAGTGCTTGGAGAGCTCCTTTTCGAGCACTATCATCGAGAATGATGACGTGCCGGCGGAAACATTACCGGTGCGCTTGCGCACGGCGTTTGTAGCCACCATACCGGTGCCGGCATCGCCTTCGGGCGGACAGAACGGCACACCGGCCTGCAGCTTGCCGGATACATCCAGCAGCTTGGCCCCCTCGGCTGTGAGGCGGCCTGCGTAAGCGCCGGCATCAAGGCTCTTGGGCAGAATTTCACCAAGGGTGAAGTCATATCCTTTCGTGGCGAGTATGGTATCGAACAGACGCACCATATTGGCATTGTAGTCCTTTGTCTCAGGATCCACCGGGAGCATACCGGATGCATCGCCAACTCCTAACACCTTCTCGCCCGTCAGTTTCCAATGCACATATCCGGCAAGTGTGGTGAGGAAATCGATCTGCCCCACATGAGGCTCGCCATCGAGGATAGCCTGGTACAGGTGGGAGATACTCCAGCGCAGGGGGATATTGAAGTCAAAGAGATCGGAGAGCTCAGCTGCGGCACGGCCCGTATTGGTATTGCGCCATGTGCGGAAGGGCACCAGGATATTACCATCCTTGTCAAACGCCATATAGCCGTGCATCATCGCACTGATACCGATGCCCGACAGATATACGATATCACATCCGTATTTCTCTGCCACATCGTCGCAAAGAGCGGAGTAGGCAGTCTGCATTCCTTTCCATACATCATCGATGCTGTATGTCCACAGGCCATTTTCCAGCTTGTTCTCCCAGTTGTAGCTGCCCTGGGCTATCGGATTGAACTGTGTATCGATGAGCACGGCCTTGATTCGGGTAGAGCCGAGCTCGATACCGAGCACGGCCTTGCCTTCTTCGATTATCTGTTTGGCTGTCATGGCTTATCTCAGAGCTTTGTTGAGCATGTAATACACTTCGTTGCAACGTATCTCCTTGCGGAAGTCACTCAGCGTGGTCTTCTCATTGATATGGAGCATCTCGATGCCGGCGATCTCTGCATAGTCCTCCCAGTATTCCGGAGTGATCGCATAGGAGAAGCATGAGTGATGGGTACCGCCGGCAAGAATCCATGCACCGGCACCTACCTCGAAGTTAGGCATAGGTATCCATAGAGCGGAGGCTACAGGCAGCTTGGGCAGCGGCTTGCTCTTGATGCACTCGACATCGTTGACGATAAGGCGGAAACGGTTGCCCATATCCACTACAGTTGCAGTGACACCTTTGCCCTTGGGCGAAGTGAATACGAGGCGTGCGGTCTGGGCCTTTCTTACGCCGATACCGAGGTGGTGTACCTCCAGACGGGGCTTTGACTCGGCGATGAGGGGGCACACCTCAAGCATGTGAGCCTGCAGGATAGCGCTCTTCTCGCCATCGAAGTGTAGCGTATAATCCTCAAGGAACGAGCATCCACCGTCAAGACCGCGAGTCATGTACCAAAGTGTGCGGTAGAGAGCTGCCGACTTCCAGTCACCCTCGGCTCCGAAGCCGTAACCCTCGGCCATCAGACGCTGTGATGCCAGACCGGGTATCTGATCGAAACCTACGAAATTGGGGTCGTTGATATCCTTTGTTCCGAGGTCGTCGAAGTTGGTGGTGAAACCCTTCGCACCCTTATCCTTGAGGCACGCACGGATCGCGAGCTCAGCCTTAGCGGCATTCCACACCACTTTGCGCTTGTCGGGATCGTCAAGGATGTCTTTTGCGATATCATAGAGTTTGGTATATTCATCCACGAGGTCATGCACCTCGTCTTTGGTTACCTTCTTGTAATACTCCATGAGCGTGCTCACCGGACAATAGTCCACATGATAGCCCATGCGGAGCTCAGCCTCCACCTTGTCACCGTCGGTGACGGCTACATTGTTCATCTGGTCGCCAAAACGGATGATGAGCATATCCTGGGCATCTGCCCAAGCGGCTGCCACGCGGCTCCATACCGCGATGTGATCCTGTGTGCTCTTCTCCTTCCAGTAGCCGACAACCACCTTTCGCGGGATACGCATACGTGAGCAGATATGGCCGAATTCACGGTCACCGTGGGCGCTCTGGTTGAGGTTCATGAAGTCCATATCCATGGTATCCCAGGGTATCTGGGCGTTATACTGAGTATGGAGGTGAAGCAGGGGTTTGTGGAGCTGCTGCAGACCGTGGATCCACATCTTGGCCGGAGAGAAAGTGTGCATCCATGTGATGATACCTACGCATTTGCTGTCGTTGTTGGCGGCTTTCATCACATCCTCCACTTCCTTAGAAGAATTGGCTGTGCCTTTGTATACCACCTTGATAGGCAGATTACCCGACTGGTTGAGTCCGTCCACCATTTCTTTCGAGTGTGCGTCTACCGCTATTACTGCATCACCGCCATATAGGAGCTGGGCGCCTGTCACCCACCATATTTCAAGATTATCGTACATAATTTTTTGTTTTTTAGGTTTATGATTTATTTAAGGGTATATGTAATCAGTGGTTACTTCTTTTTCTGTCCGTAATAGGCATTGGGGCCATGCTTACGTGAGAAATGCTTCTCTACGAGCAAAGGATTCATGGTAA
>CAZBWZ010000017.1:0-29886 GCA_964495725.1 uncultured Bacteroides sp. | reverse complement strand
ATAAAGATGATATGATATAAACAAGTAGAGAAGTCAGAGCTTATGACCTTTATTTCATATTGATCTACTATACTTTAAGTCCACAAAGCTTGGGTTGAGAGATTGTTGAGAAAACATTTTCAAGTAATTGATAATCAAAGTATAATCGCTGTCGCCCAAGCCGCAATAGAGGACTAAATCGAGAAAAGTCCTCAATCTCGCCCAAAAAGCCAAAATTTGTTGAGAGAATGTTGAGAGAACATATCTAACCAACTGATTATCCTATGTTAATAGATTGGGCGCAGGCAGCAATCGAAGAGTAAGAGCAAAACCCTTATAAACGCTAATTTAGGCGATAACTCACTGTGAAAAGGTGGGTTATCGCCTAAAGTATTTTTAGACGGTCTGCAAGGTCTGCACGATTAGCGTGCAGAATGTGAAGGGTAAACTTACAAAATCTGGCACAATATTCAGGAGGCGCACTTACAAGGAACTTACAAAACCTTTACAAAGGTTTCTAAATAATCATCAGACATTTATGGCAACATTTAAAGCAATCGTAAGGACAAAACGAAAGGACGGGTTCTTTCAGGTCTATATCCGGTGTATCCACAACCAGAAGCCGGGATACATCAAGACCGACAAACTTGTCACCGATAAGCAGCTCGACAAGAGCGGCGAGATCAGAGACCCGTTCGTGAACGAGTATTGCGCTCGTCGCATTCTGGAATTTACCCAAAGACTGAACCGGCATGACATTCGCCTGTGGACGGTGAGGCAGGTCGTTGACTTCCTCGCCATGGAGGACGAGGATTTATGTTTCTCTGACTATGCGCGTCTCCACATTGACCGCATGAGAGACCGGGGGCAGGTCAGGAACGCCCGCAACTACGAGTTGGCTCTGCAACATCTGGAGAGGTACGCGGGTACGACGAGGGTTATGTTTAGTCAGCTCACCTCAACATGGGTCAATCTCTGGATCAAGCAGCTTGAAATGACGGCAAGGGCAAAAGAGATGTACCCGGTTTGTATGCGTCAGGTATTCCGGGAGGCTGTGAAGGAATACAACGACTACGACAATGGAGTTGTGAGGATCAAGACAAATCCGTGGCCGAAGGTCAAGATACCACAGGCAGACCGGGCGCAGAAGAGAGCCATAAGCGCGGAGGACTGCCGCAAGTTCTTTGCCGTGGCTCTTCCTGAATCATCATACACTCGCCCGAAGGCAGAACTGGGAAGAGACGTTGCAAAGATGGTGTTGTGTCTCGCCGGCATCAATACCGTTGACCTCTTCCACCTGAAGAAATCCGACTACCGGCACGGAGTCATAGCCTACAAACGAGCCAAGACAAAGAAGAGCCGGACTGATGAGGCTTACATCGAAATGAGGGTTGAGCCGATTATTCAGCCGCTCTTCGACAAGTACAGTGCCGATGAGAAAGACCCCTACCTGTTTTCCTTCCACAAGCGGTATGCCGACAGCGACAGCTTCGGAGCCAATGCCAACGCCGGGATAAAGGACGTGTGCAGACTCCTGAAAATTCCGGAGGACAAATTGTATTGCGTATATACCTTCCGGCATACGTGGGGAACGATAGCCCAGAATGATTGTGGCGCGTCTATCTCCGAGGTAGGTTTCGCGATGAATCATAGCGGGGGCCACAACGTGACACGAGGCTACATTAAGCCGGATTTCTCACCGGCATGGGAGCTGAACGCAAAGGTCATTGAGTTTATCTTCTTTTCCAACGCACCGAGCAAGCAGGGAGCAGCGCGTGACCTCAACCACCCGAAGGAAGAGGACAGGCAGTTCAGATTGTCGCCGAAGAAACTTGTCTATGCTCGTGCCTATTTCCGTGGGGAGCTTCTGGCCGAGGTCACGGACATTGGCTTCTCGAATGTCGATGAAGTCATGGAGAGGCTTGCACAAAAATTTCCGGACACCATTCCGCAAGGTTGCGCCGTGCATTTCCGCATCAAGGACGTGGACGCACAAATGGAGGTCGTGTATGAGCGGACGAAGGGGAAAGGCTTCTGAGATTTCCATATTTGAGAGAAAATTTCCAACCGGCTTAGAAAAATTTACTCTGAGCCGGCTTTTCTTTCCAAAATTTCCACTTTCGCCCTATAAATTTCCCAAATCAAATAAAAAATTTCCTTCCCAAGTTTTTCCTTTGATGTTGATGTCGGAGCGCGCAAGCGCGAAAATCCTAATCATCATCCATAGAAAATATCTTTGAATAGATATTTTCTTCCTAATCCTAATCTACATTCTAATTATACATCTACATCCATCGCGCGCGCGTGAAGCTTTCGTTTTGGTTTTTCAAAATACGTTGAATGAAGAAACCTAGATTTGTTGTCGGTTTAATTTCGGTTCGCTTTTGGTTATGTTTTGGTTTCCGTTTGGTTTTATTTTGGTTTCGTTTCGGTTTTCCGAATGAGGGCGAATGAAGAAACCGAGATTTGTTGTCGGTTATGAAAAATTAGGTGTGACTATCCTCACGGACGGCCACACCTGTTGCTATCTAATCAAATGAAAGTATTTGCACGGTTCTAAAGTAGATGGAGTAGATTTTCATGTTGCGGCCATCATGGCTTGGGCTTTGTTGACAGCAGCCATGTCTGCCCCCTGCTGCGCCTGTTGCATCAGCTCGGGTGAAATCCCGTCAGGAGCCTCCCCGCGCTCAAGCTGCTCCTGCTGGCTCTTGACGCTTTGCAGCAGACCGTCCGCAAACGGGAAATCTCCATGCTCCAGCAGCTGTTGCAGCGAAATCTGGCCCAGCTCGAAGATCTTCATCAGGAAGTCATTCTGCATCGCACGGTAAGCCGGTGTCACAGTGCTCTCGGTGATGCTCAGGTCAAATTCGATATCGCTCAGCTTCGCCGGATCATACACTGCCTCCCTGCCCGCGATATTGCACGTGCGCTTGTCATCATAATACTGCTGGATATTCTTCACATCCTTGTATGCCCCCTCCTTCACGAAATCCGAGTAGGTCTCCAGCAGATCCGACAGCGAAGTGGTCGCATTCTGCGTCTGCTGGCTGTAGAGGCTCGCGCTCATTCCCGCAAATCCCGGCTTGCCCTGTATGGCACCGTTCACGCCGCTGATGTCCTCAAAGAATTTGAGCTGCATGCTCAGCAGCTCCGAGATACCTATCTGAGTGCAGTTGTTCGCGATCTGCCGTGGCAGCGTCCCGCTCTTGTTGGGCTTGAACACGATGATGCCGTCCGCCCGGCTCCACTCGTCCGCTATGTCGTCCATGCTCAGATGGTCCGGCAGCGCGTCCTCCGGAAACAGCAACACTCCCTTGGCCGAGGTCTTCATGATGAAGTCGTATAGCATGATCAGGCGGTTGACGTACCGCTGCTGGTCTATCACGTCGGCCACGAATGAATGAATCTCACCGTCGATGAACGGATACGCCGCAAACACATACGGATGCTCTTTGTGCTCGTACGGCGTCTCACCCTCGTCGAGGATGTCCCCGAAGGGAGTCAGGAAATAATAATACCAATACGAATCAACAAACCACTCCGCCTTGATATAAGGAATCTCTTCTTCCGGTATCCCAAGCGACAGGCCGTCACGCCTGCGCTGCTCGTTCACCCGGCCCACCTCTTCATCATAATCCTCGATCTCTATCTTGAATATCTCCCCGCTGTTCACGTCGTGGCAGCGGTAGCGCGCCTTGCTCTCCTTCCTCCACACCTCGATCACACGGCACAGGCCGCTGTCCCCGGGCACCAGGAAATCATAATGCCCGTCAAGCGGGTATCCGAACATCTGCCAGGCAGTCCCCACCACATTGCGGTTCGCAGCATGGCTGTAGATCTCCCTCAGCCTCCGCTCCTCATCAGGCGTGTGCGCGTACTTGCTCACCAGCTCACCGTAGCTGATGTCGTGTATCTCGCCCAGGCAGCTCACATCCCACCCGCGGAAATCACGCATGTTGGGATCGATGAAGAAATTGTTGGGCTGCACGTAGTCGGTCCAGCAGTCGAGCATGTTGTTGCGCCACTCAAAGCACTTGCGGTGCACCACAAATCCCGAAATCAGAAACTCCTCCATGCTGCGCGCGTTGATCTTCCTCATGCGGTTGCGCTGCATATTGTATTGCAGCACCGTCGTCATCGTCTCACCGTACCTCTGCTCGTCACGGTCGCGGGCCGTGCATGTCGGCTCCTTGTCCTGATTCTCATACACGCCCAATACACTCCTCACCATCCGCCGTATCAGGTTATTCTTCAGCGGCAGGTTGCCCTGGCGCCTTATCAGCTCCGATTCACGCATGCGACGCCCGTCAACACATACGATGTCGTCCCACTGGTTGCCGTAGGTATACTTCTTGTTGCGCTCACGGTCACGCCTGAATTTATCCATCAGCATCCAGTAATGCTGCGCCTGTATCAGCACGTCACACGCCTTCCTCTCGCCCCGGCGCATCTTCTGCTCCGCCACCGAGTCATATTTCTCTTTCGGCAACACACGGCTCACCCTGTGCAGTCTCTTCTTTTCCATGCTCTTTTTATATTTACGTGCGCCTGTCGCAACGGTTAAAACTGAGTTACAAAGATAGCTCGTTATCTTAGCGCCTTAATTTTAAGTATTGCTAAACATCATCAATTATGGGAATATTGGGAGGAGCGATAGGTGCAGGCCTTGGAGTCGTAGGCGGTATCTTCGGTGGAATAAGCGCGTCTAAGGCAATGAAGAAAGTGAAGAAGAATCTCCAGGCTCAAAAGAGAGAGAATCAGGACTGGTATAACCGCAACTATCATGAGGACGCCACGCAGCGCGCCGAGGCGCAGGCTATGATCAAGCATACAGAGGATGCATTCCGGCAGCGCAACCGTGCAGCCGCCGGAGCCGCGGCTGTCATGGGCAGCACTGAGGAGGGTGTGGCTGCAACCAAGGCCGCCAACGCTCAGGCTCTGGCCGATACCGCGGCTCAGATTGCTGTCAATGGCGACCGACGCAAGGACGCCGTCGACCAGCAGTACAGGCAGCGCGAGGCCGGTCTTGATGACGCACTCAACAATCTTGAGGCCGCCAAGGCCTCAAACGTCTCGCAGGCTATACAGGGAGTGGCACAGACGGGTGCAAACATAGCTGATCTTATTTGACATGGCGGCGGTAGATGATTTTTTAGGGGCGGCAAACGGCGATGTGCCGGGCCCCTACTCATGGTTGAGCACTGATAAGCCGGTGCAGTCCGGGGCGGTGTCGCAGGCATCCGTGCCTCCGGCTCTGGTCACGGGTGTCGAGAATGTGAGAGCTGACGATGCTGCGATGTCGGCGGCTCCTGACAATCCCAAGGATGCCAGGGAGGTGGTGGAGCGTGGTGTGGTGAATGTCGCCAATCCGCCCTCCGCCACCTCCTCGCCTCCTGACGCACCTGACAGCACGCCTGAGAAACGCCGTCTCAGCTATGTCGAGATGTACGAGATGATGAATCCCGACAAGCCGGAGACCGACGAGCAACGTGCCAAGAGGGAGAAGCGCGAGCGCAGCCAGGCTGCCCTCGCCGCTGTGGGTGACGCCATCTCCGCTCTCTCCAATATCTGGTTTACGTCGCGTTATGCCCCCAATGCATATAATGCCGCCAAGGGCATGACCGCCTCGACCAAAGAGAGGTGGGAGAAGATGCGGCAGCAGCGTGAGGCAAATCGCAGCGCCTATTACGACGGCTATCTGAGAGCACGGGCTATGGACGATGCCGCCGAAAAGGATGAGCGCAAATGGCGATACACCGTTGACAGCGACGAGCGCAACTGGCAGCACACCATCGAGCGCGAGCAGAAGCAGGACGAGTACCGCGACGCCAAGGAGTTCAGGGATGAGCAAAAGGCCGAGCGCGACGAACTCATGTTTCAGGCCCGGTATGCCCTCCAGTTGGGCAAGCTCACCGAGCAAGGCTACCGAAACTCCATTATGGAGATCAAGGCCGGCACCCTGCAGGATCTCACCGAGGCTCAGATCAGACGCCTCAACAGGGTCGGATCAGGCTCGGGCTCCGGTGGCTCCGCCAAACCGGGCAAAATTCCCTGGTATGACAAGGATGGAAATCTACATTATGCCCATACTTTTGAGGAGGCAAGGCAGAACTCCCTGCTTAATGACACATGGGAGGAAGGGACCCAGACATCAGTCAGTGTCAAATCCTCGCCCGACGCGTTGGGCCGGACAAAAGAGACTAAGACTACCACGACCAAGCCGGCCCGAGGCCACTCCAAAAAGCCCTCGGGCAACGGCAACAAATGGAACAACACTTCAAAAATCCAATGGTAATTTATGGCTACACTCAGACAACTATATGACGCCCTCAGGGCCGACGGCGCTCCGCTCCCTGACACATACGAGAAATTCAGGGATTACATGACATCCGGCCCAAACAAGGGCTACGACCACCGCAAGCAGGTCTACGACTCACTCAAGGCCGACGGCGCGCCACTGCCCGACACATACGAGGAATTCAGCAAGGCGCTGTTTCACCCCGTAAAAAATACTCAGGCCGCTGACAATTCTCAAACCGCTACACAAGCCCCCCTCAACATCCCCACTTTCGAGGAATTCAGTAAAGCGAGGTCAACGCCTCTATTGAGCAACCAGACCGTCGATACTCCTCAAACCGAATCAGACTCCACACCAGAGCCTCAACAGGAAGCTACAGATAATCAAGATGGGGGATGGTCACCGTTGGAGCTGTCACGTATAAGGTTGGGCGGCCCCCTGCCACAGATAGGTGGCGGAGCGCCGAGGATTTGGAATCGATATGACCCTGAGGTGCGAGAAAAGCTAAGGAATGCCAAGACATTAGCTCAGATGGCAGGGTTGCCATCTGAGGTATTGGGCATTAATCCGATGTCTGCTGAGTCTGAAAGCATGTTGCAGCTCTCTGGGCAACCTGGTGAAGGAGAAGGTTACGTAGACCAGAGCAGAGACCATGTCGTGCCTTACGGCGTAAAGTGGGTAGATGGGAAACCGCAGCAAGAGTGGTTGCTGCCCGACGGCCGTGTGACCACTGACAGGATGTCGGCTGAATATGCTGAGGGCCATGCACGCAATCTTAGACTGCAGGATGAGTTTGTGGGTCGCATGAAAGATAACGGTCTGGATCCGTCAAAGCAGGAGGATGTGGAGCGGCAGACACAGCTTGATTATGAGTCACAGCTCCGGAGTAGATCCACGGCCTATGCCAGGTCGGACGCCTTTCATCTCAATGAAGCCAAGCGTGAGCTTGATGATCTCATACGCAAAAGAAAAGAATACGTAGACAATTTGCAGGAACGTCAGAGACAGGAGACTCATTGGTATGACGCGATAGGCGGAGCGATGGGTAGCCGTCAGGTGGACACACCATACGATGACACGGCCAGAGGATATGACGCAGCTATAAGACAAGCTCAGCAGAGAGTGCAGATGCTTGAAAACAAACGTGACCAGAAAAACAGCGGCAACAGCTTCTGGCGTGATTTCTGGCGCGGTACATCACAGGCCGTGGGGGATGTATCAGCCTGGGATTTCGGTGCCACCGACATCACCAATAGTCTGACCTACCTGAAGATGAAACAGAAGGTAGACAATGGAATAGCGCTGAGCGAAGGTGAAAAGGCCGCCATGGAGGGTTATATCATCAACGAGGGTATCAGTCAGGCGCTCGGCGACATGGGGCGCGGATACAGATGGGGCAACATCACCGGTTCATCGCTGTCCTTTATCAAAGATTTTATACTGACAGGAGGATTCTCCGGTCTCAGCGGAATAGTGACGAAAGGCCTTGCAAAGGGTGTGGTAAGTCTTGGCGGCAGTGTTGCACGCAAGCAGCTTATCAGGGAGGTAGCCAAGCGAGGACTTATTGGATTTGTGAGAGACCACGGAGCCCGCGGATTGCTTGACCTAACTAAAGAAGAAGGTCTGCGCTGGACTGTCAAGGCACTCGGCACTACAGTTGAGGATCTGCTGGTGCGTGCACCGCTGATGGCCGGTACCGTGCAAGGTCTTGAGACGGTATCAAAAATCATAGATGCGCACACCGGTACACCGACATACGCAGTGGACGGTTCATATACCTTTACTGATGGCAAGAGCTGGAGCCAAGCTGCTTGGGAGCAGGGAGCCGACCAGGTCATTGAAAACTTTTCGGAGATGTGGGGTGCGCATCTCCCCGGGGCCACTGAGGTGACCAGAGCCTTTGGCGCACGTAATCTCACCGCCGCAATCCTGCGGGCTACGCGCGAGGGCGCCGGCTCGGTATTGTCAAAGACATCGGCATTGCTGCGTAAGGCCGGGATGGACGGATACTTCGGCGAGGTAGGAGAGGAATACTATGGCCAGCTGTGGCGCACGATGCTAAATCTGGAATCGGCGAAGGACGGTCAGGGAAACAACAACTTCCTCAACGGAGAATTTCATGGTGATATATGGGGCGGCATGGCCCTGTCGGTGGGTCTAACAGGGGCGATGGCCACCACTGGTCAATACGCGTGGAAAGGTGGCGAGAGGGCAATCAGAGCGGCCCGCTATCTCAGATACAGGCATGCGGTCAACAAAGCGGATGCACGCGGCTCGGCAATTTTCTCATCAGACGATTGGGAATATATCAAGGGGATAATCGACTCTATTGACAACGCTAATATCGGCAAATTTGCCGAAGATGTGATGGCCGATGACGATACGTCAGAAAAGCATAAGCAAGCCATAATGGATTACCTGGAGGCCTCACTCAAATATCGTGGATATAACTTGGGTGAGATGTTGCGTCAGTCAATGGAGGAGAATACATCTGATGATAATACGGCTGATGAGCATTCAGAGGGGATAGATGATTCCTATCTTGAGGGATATGATATTACTGAGACCAGCGAGATGGCTGAGGCCAGAAAAAAATTGGATCTGCGACGTCGCCGTCTCGAATCATCGATGTCTCAGGATATGGTAGAGGAATTTGACACTGATCCCATTTCCGCCTTATCACGCATAACAGAGCCGGAGCTGAGACAGATCGCCCTTGACTACGTCAATGCAAAGCAGGTGTATGATGGCATGATGCAACGTGTGAGCGACGATGTCGACGCACGGATCGCACACAGCGATGCCGTAATAGATGGTCATGTCAATCAGGACACAGGCATGATACATCCGGCCACCATGGGAGAGGACAACAGGGAGGTGTATATTGTGCATGGCAATGTAGTCATGAACGATGACGGTACTGTCGATTCCAGCAAATCGAGCGAGAGCATCATTATACGTGATGCCAAGACTGGCAAGATCGAGTACGCCGATCCCTCAGATGTAACAAGCATAGGAGAGCCCGTGGATGCCGGGGAGCTCAGGGAGCAGGAACGGTCGCGTATCATGGCTGAGAGCCAGGAAGCCGCGGATAAGGCGATGCAGGAGGCCTACAAATCAGGATTGAATAATCCCAACCGCAATACAGACCTGCTGCCCGACAATTGGAAGATGCCTTATTATGGGTTTAATACCACTGCGGCGCAATATATAGAGAGCAGGAGAGGCACAGGGTGTATGCTCTACAGGGATGATCAAGGCAATGACGCCATTGTGATTGCAGCCATAGATGATAACAACTATGTGGGATTCTTCAGGGAGTATGACAATGACGGCAAGCCTACCAACCGCTGGAGTGCCAAGGTGCAAAACGCGGGCGGGAATAAAGAGGATTACCGCGACATGATGCTGGCGGCGCAGCTGTTGCTGCCCGATGAGCACGAACTGACGGAGCATACCAGTATATCGACAGACGGTCTGCGCAATCTGGCCAACCAGCTCAAGCACGGATATGTGGTGCAACATGACGGCCAAGGCAAAGTGATCACCCAGCGTGTGGCCGTCAACATGATGGCCAAGAATAATGATTTGGGTCTACCCGGCTATCAAGCCGGGAGCGAAGAATGTGTCACCGCCACGCTTACTGATGCGCAGAGGGCAGAAGTAAACAGGCGTCTTGCCAGGTTGTTGGCGCCATTCGGGCTTGATGAGAGCGCCATACATTGGGATGGTGACATGTTATATGTGGATCACCCTGTATTGAGACGTGGGGCGGGTTACATACCGGTTGACAGCAGTCTTTTTCCGGATCCGTTTGCCCCGGATGATACGGCGCCCACACAGCCTGCGGCACAGGCTGCGGCACCAGCTACTACTGGTGCTGAGTCTGATGCTTCGTCGGGACAGAAGCCGTCGGCCCTTTCACAGATCCCCACTGACCAAGCGGGGAATCCCATCTATGAACAGGTGAGCCCCGAAACGGCATGGGACGCTCTGATGGAGGAATGCGAGGATGAGCAGATAGCGCAAAATGTGATCGCGCAGGAGATTGCCGAGCGCGAGGAGGCCCTCAGGAAGATGGAGAAGCAGAAACCCAAAGCCGGCCTCACCACCCGTGAGAAGATCAAGGCCGAAAAGGATAAGAAACAGGCTATGGACGCCATCAGGCGCAGCATCGACCATTGGAAGCGCATGGCCGCTGTGGCTGCACAGAGAAAAGCATCAGCCGAGGCCGCGCAGCCACAAACCGAGCAACCGACTCAGACCGAGCCGACAGGAGCAGAAGCTCCCGCGCAGGATCAAATAAGCGGTGATGGCGGCAACGATGGAGCGTCGGATAACACGGGCCAGGAGGTGCAGGCCACTCAGGCGCAGCCTGACCAGGAAGAGCAGGCTCAGAAGCAGGCCGAGGTGGAAAAGCAGAAGAAGCAGGCCGAGGAGGAGCTGAGGCTGAAGCAGGAGGAGGAGAAGTGGCAGAAGCAGAAGGAGGCTCTGGACAAGCGTGTGCGTGCCCTGGCCGAGGAGTACAGGGATGTGCCCGAGGTGCTGGAGCTGCTGGGCAATCTCTCGCCGATGAGTATTGATGAGGTGGCGGCATACGTGCTCAGCCACAACCGCGTGTTGTGGCGCGATACTGTCGGGGCCAACAGCGGCATAGTGATAAAGCCGGGTGTGTCTTATCATACTGGCATCGGCGAGGCTGAGCGCCGCAAGCTCATCGGGCTCTTCGCGTCGGAGGCCAAGGGCGGTAAGTCGATCGAGAGGCTGGCCGAGGATGTATTCAAGGAGGTGTGCGAGGAGCATGGCATACGCTATGATAATCAGGAGGCACTGAATGCGCTGATCGAGATGATACTGGGGGCACGCACCCGTGGCGACATCAATAATTATATACTTAACAAGCGTCTGCAACAGGCCGAGGAGATCGGCCGCCAGGCGCGTGAGAGGGATGAGCAGGAGGCCGAGCTTTACTATCAGGAGCGCTACGGCATGAGCCGCGAGGATTACGAGGCATACGAGGAGCAGCACGCCGAGCAGGCGAGAATTTGCTTCGAGAATTTTGACGAACACGAATATTATCGTAATATTGCAGACGATATTATCAACAGACAAAGACAGGAAGATGAACTTAGAAGAAATCAAGCGGCTGTCGCCTCAGCAGAAGGCGCGGCTGGCAGCGGAGGCAACGAGGTTTTGCCTCAGTCACAATCTGCTCAGGCCCCAGGAGATCCAGGCCCTGAGGGAGCGGCGCCCGGGAGCGGCGGCGGAGCTGGGCATGCGGTGTCTGATCAGGATGGAGGCCTACAAGAAGGCGCATCCGGAGGGCTGACGGCCGGGGCCTCCACCGGCCTGCAGGCGGCGGTGGAGGCCGCCTCGGCTGAGGTGAATACTGCGCCGAGCGAGGCGCAGAAGGCCGCAGGCAACTACAAGAAGGGGCATGTCACCATAGGGGATTTCGAGATTGCTATCGAGAATCCCGCCGGCAGTGTGCGCAGGGGCACCGATGCAGACGGCAATGCGTGGCAGTCTACTATGCATAATGCCTACGGTTACATCAAGGGCACAGAGAGCGCTGACGGTGATCCACTGGATGTGTTCCTTAATGATGACATGGACGCATGGAACGGCCGCAAGGTGTTTGTCGTTGACCAATACAACCCTGACGGCAGCTTCGACGAGCATAAGGTGATGCTCGGCTTCAATGACCGTGACGAGGCCTTCAACGCATATCTCTCCAACTATGAAAAGGGCTGGGAGAAAGGGCGACGGCTCGACGTGACAGAGACGAACATTGATGATTTTAAGAAGTGGATTGACTCATCACACCGCAAGACAAAGGCGTTTGCAGACTACAAGAGCGTGAAGGAGCAAGGAGTATTCGGGAATGTCTATACACAGTTCAAGAACAAGACTAAAGAAGCTATCGCCTTTCTCCTGAAGCACAGGAGCGGGGAGGCAATAGGAGCTATCAACCACCATTCCATAGGTGAAATCTCATTGGTATGGGGTAACAAAAAGGCAGGTTTGGAGAAAATTGCCCTAAAACACCCTGAGGTTTTGGACAATCTACAGGAAATCATAGATGGAATGGAGGTTGTAGAGGAAAGTGCGAAGCGTATTAAACTTGAGTCGCAGACCCATTTTGCGGTTGTCAGTAAAGAGTGGCTTGGGCAGCCCCGTACCAACTGGCTGTTGACAGCATACGAGAAAAAAGAAACGCCAAAGCCAACCGACAAGACGATGGACACTGGCGGTAATCCTAAGGATTTGCGAGGTGACACAGCTCTCTCACAAAACTCTGACATTTCTGACAGCAAAGGTAATGCTTTGCCATCAGATAAGCAAGTATCAGCAGAGAATAATTCTGCTGTCAAGAAAGTGGATGTGAACGGGCTGTTGGGAGCTGTGGGCGATGCAGCCAGCCAGACACGCAAAGACGGACAGGAGCGCGAGGTGAAGCTCAGCGACCACACGGCGCCCGATGCGGATAAGCCTATCAGCCTCAACGACATCGAGCCGTCATCAGATCAGACTGGCCACGATAATTCCACTCCAGAGACTGATAGATCTGACCGGGTATCCGACTCTCATCAGCAGGATGGCGCATCCTCCGATCTTCAACAGGCAGCGCCATCTGTCGATACTGAGCCACCAGAGGGCAGGGCCAGCAGATGGGTCGATCCTGAGGATGTCGCGGAGTTTGAGAGACTGCGCGCCATTATGCGCAAGGGCCTGGGGCAGCTCAACATGGGTTTCCCGCCCGAGCTGCTGTATGCGGGCGCCAAGATGAGTTACCTGATCATGAAACACGGCATCAGGAAATTCGCCGATTATGCGGCCGCGATGATCGATGAGCTCGGTGACGCCATCAGGCCCCACCTCAAAGCTCTCTACAATTTCACGCAATCCACCGAGGAGGTCATCAACAGCGGATGGGCCCACGAGCTCACGCCATTTGACGAGGTCATGAATTTCGACACAGCCAACATCGGCAAGCAACAGGTCGATGCTCTCGCCACTGCCGAAAACGTATTGGCCGAGCAGCAGAGCCAGAAGCACGTGCAGGAGACAGCTGACGCGATCAAAGAGAACATGCGCCAAAACGCTGACGGTAGCACCACCAAGACCGTAACGGAGGGTGGAGTGGAAATGGACGTGACAGAGGGTGACTTCATACCGGGTGTGCTCCCCTCAATAGATGGGCCGAAGCCGGGGAAGAAGAAAACGACCAAAAAGAAACCGACTGAACAGAAGACGGAGGCGCAGCTGTCGGGTGACTCGGCGCGCTATCAGCAACGCGCCCGTCAGGAGAGTGGCCTGGTCGACGACATCGCTGCTGAGATATGCTGGCGCGCCGACATCAAGGCCACGGGCGCGGAGCAGGCTCCGCTGACCATGCGCGACATCAAGAGGATGTGCGAAAGATATGATCTGCTGTCAGACATCTCGGCCACAGACCTGCAGGAGCTCGTGGAGCGCGCCATGACCATCCTCGCCCGCGAGGCCGCCCGCACATCCCAGGCCGACCCGCGCAAGGGATTCGACCGCGTGGTGGCCTGCTACATGATGCAACCCAGCCTCAACGCGCGTGACAGCGAGAGGATGATCAAGCAGCAATACAGCACGCCCACGCCCTTCGGATACGTGATGGGTCAGTTTGTCAACGCCGGGCGCGACATCACCAGCGTGCTTGAGCCCAGCGCCGGCAACGGGGCGCTGACCATCATGTTCGACCCCTCCATAGTCCACGTCAACGACATCGACCAGCGACGGCTTGAGAATCTACGCTGTCTCGGCTACGGCTCTGTGACGGCGCAAAACGCGTTGCTGCCTTTCCAGGGCGAGCAGGTAGACGGCACTAAATCTAAAAACCTATTTGACACTATATAATTTTTATTTTCATTTGTTTTTTGTAAGGTCTGATGTTTTGTGGAGAAAAAGTTTATAATAATACAACATATATGTTGTATATATTAATTTTTATATATACCTTTGCTGACTAATATTTAATTAATTTTTTTTTAATATTTAAAACTAAATAATCATGAGATTTGATGAAATAACTGAGGAGAAATTGTGGGCAGT
The DNA here is from genome assembly GCA_964495725.1 of uncultured Bacteroides sp. Classification (GTDB taxonomy): domain Bacteria; phylum Bacteroidota; class Bacteroidia; order Bacteroidales; family Muribaculaceae; genus CAG-873. The sequence goes on along the minus strand of CAZBWZ010000017.1, from coordinate 15,524 downwards.
TAGATATGATGGTAATGAAGATAATGAACTGCAGATTTTATTTGACAAATGGACTGATCCATCCTATTTGTTTGATTTTTTCAAAGAACATGTGAACGACCTAGATTATTTCAATGTTACTTCAATAGAAGAAGCTATCAATGATACAATGGATGATAGCGAAGAGATGGAACGTGTTTTTCTTGATAGCAAAACAAATCTTGAAGAACTATTCAGACCATTGGACAACAGAACCGTGATGGCAAAGGAAATCGAAAAAATGAAGTCTAAAGGCAAAACAAATAGACATGCATCATGGTTAAGGATTTATGCAATTAGGTTGTCAGATGGTAAATATATTATCACTGGAGGTGCGATCAAATTAACTAAAGAAATGCGTGATCGTGAACATACAAGAAAAGAATTAGTAAAGATCAATAAAGTGCGTCGATTTCTAATTGAAGAGGGAATTGTTGATGATGAAGGCTTTATCGATTATTTGGCGGAATCGTAGATTTTGAACACTATCATTAATTAATATAGGAGATTTGAATATGGATAGGGTAATTGAACGACTCAGACAATATCAGTCACCAACACCGAGCAAATGGAGGGAAGAGGCTGAAGAGCGACAGGCTGACAGGTCATGGCTTAAGCATTCACGCAAAATAGCCACGAAAATGCTTGTGAAGATGAATGATGAAGGCATTACCCAGAGTCAGCTTGCTGATAGAATGGGATGCAAGCAGCAACAAGTTTCGAGGATACTGAAAGGAAGGGAGAACCTTACTTTAGAGACACTGAGTAAAATAGAGGTAGCTTTGAATATTAACTTACTTTGATTACAGATGTAATAGAAAAAAGAGGATTCATTAGAATCTTCTTTTTTTTGTGCTGAAAAAATTGCAAGATAATAAATATTTTTATATCTTTGCAGTAAATTCTTTGGCGAGAATTAAAGACATAGTTAAATCGCAGAGAGAGAAAGGCTAACGCTTTTTATCTCCGGACATATACACTCTGTGGTTAATGTGTCAATTCTCGCCAAAGAACAGGAGATAAAAAGTGTTTTTATTATGGAATTTAGAATTGAGAAACAAAAAGATGGAAATAGGGTCCTTTTAATAGAAGGAGATTCTATAGATAATCCCTCCACTAAAATAAATCTCGACTGGTTTGTCGAAGAACTCAGTGATACTATAATGACAAAGTCATTTCCAACACGATTGGCAATAATTGGTTTAAGATACGCTTCAAATTTGATCAGTTCTGATTCAATAAAATATGCAGATGACGAAGAAATTTCTAAAATATTATATGATCTTTATACTATTGAATGTGTTTGCGATGGACTAAGAAAAAGCATTTATTAAATTTAACAAATTGATTATCATTTAGACAAAGATAGATCCAATGATGTGAATCATGGGCTCTATCGCTTTTTCATACTATTGCTATTCGGAGAGAACGAACTGAACGCAATGGATGAAATATGATTTGTCGAAACAGTGGGGACAGACTGCAATATTTTTATTTTTTGAAAGAAGATCATGAAGAAAGTAATAATCGAGCTTACGATATTGACCGATTTTCGAGCAATTGTATTTTAGGTGAAAAACATCTGGCGATGCTGGATTAACGCAGACCGTTACAGAATCAGGATGAATGCCCTTGCCTTCAAAGTGTGGAGAAGATAATGAGTAAACATTACGATCTTGAGATCTTGTGTAGTAAGTTAATATATAATCACCTCTTTTGAGAGAATAATTTAGCAATGATGTATCAACTAGGATCGATAGACTGACCTTAGAATCTCTAAGGTCTAATTTGCCTCTTTGAGCATTAATACGTCTTGGCTGAGCTTGTATTGAAGCAAGAATAATGATAATAGTAAAAATTATAAAATTACGCATATAGCAATACTTAAAATTATGGATAAGAAAAACAGCGCTAAATTAGCAAAAAAAAACGAAATGGGACAAGAAATAAGCACTGTAGTGAATCAAATAGGTGATAAAAAAAACACAATACCTTGGTGTGAGATATCTAAAACAGATATATCTACTACCACAGGCCATTCATTCATGCCTAAAACTAAATCTGAGATTAATCAAGAGAAGAAGCAAAGACGCAATGAGAAGATTGTAGCGGCGATCGGTGATGGATTTTCAAGCCTCGCCAATCTTTTTTTCGCTTCAAATGGAGCACCGGTGACAGGTGGTAAGCAGCCCAGCTTATTAAGATCCACAATTGATCGGCATAATGCAGAGGACAAGAGATTTCAGAGCGCCTACGAGAAATGGCAGTCAATGGAGGAAAAGAAAAAGGAAAAGGAGGCAAAGGATGCTGAAAAAATGGCTAAAGAGGCTGAAAAAAATCGAACTGTTAGATTAGGCGACGGCATTGAAATTTTTGAGAATAGATGGAAAAACTCAAATTATATAGATTATATATATGAGAAGATTTTTGGTGATGATCAAGTAGCTAACAATTCTTCAATCGTAGAAAGAATTGATAACATAAGATACAGGGGCGGATGGGTTGACGATGGAAAAGTCGACCCATACTGGGATAAAAAATATGAAGATAGATTCAAGGGCAAAACAGGGACATATTTAAAAAGGGATGTATTGGAGTTAATTTTAGCTGGTGAAGGTTTTGCTACTGATGATGAGATTGAATATGTAAAAAATAAATTATTAACAATTGATGATCAATGGTTACCGCTGAAATGAAAAGTGCAGGAGATGAACTGTTTCTACTGCTGACAATTAGGATTATTGAAGGGAAAGTTGACCCTAACCTATTTGTAAATAAGTCTAATGGAAATATCTATTTTATTGAGACAAGGGACAAAAATTATTATTTTATAGCAAGCGGTGATTTTAAGCTAAAAGATAATGGTAAAATAGATTATCTCAAGACATCAAATTTGCTTTTTGTAAGAAATGCAAAAACAATGATGGCTACAGCGATCTGTCGCAACGACATCTTAAGGATTATTGACTATACATCATTTGAAAAGTATCTTTTAGATCTCAGGGAAGTATTTTATGATGTTTTGAAAAATAAAACGTCGCAAGTCAATGATGAAAATACACTGATGACTGAATACAAGTGTTTGTTGGATGATGCCGACAGGTTGCAATACGAGAATAAGATACGCAAGAGCGAGGATATATTTGATTATGCGAGGCGTATCGGCAATGATACTATGATTGAAAGATACAGGATATCTGATATTATCAAGAGTGTAGATAAGATAATAAGAGAGATTTGGCTTGATGTATTATACGAGCCTGAATCAATGCAAATGGCAAGGAATCTGATACTAAGGATCATGAAGACTACTATAGCACGTATTAATAAAGATAATGGATAGCAAGGTGCCGACACAGACACGACAGAGGCGGTATATCATCACGGGTAATCTGCTGCAGGCGCTTGTGGATACGGCGAAGGGCGAGAAGACCAGGGGCAACCTGATCAGCTATTCGACGATGGATGGGGAGACGCGTCAGGGTATCCTGATGGGCGAGAGCTTCAGGCCGGCTGATCTGCGCACGAGTGTGCCGCTGCGCGCGCGTCTTGGCCAGATCGAGGGAGGCGAGACGGTGGTCAGCGAAAACGGCGATGTGCAGATACAGCGGGTGGCTGTTGGTTGGAGACACCGCGGGGATTATGAGCTGAGGGTGCCGAGGTCAAAGCAGCGCGGCGGCGTCTATTTCACGAATCATGATCTGCTGAAACTCATCGACGACCACAATTTCGAGACCAAGGGCAACAGCATGGTGGGCTATGTGAAACCTGAGAATATAGCAAAGGTGGTGGATATGCTCAGCCAGGCGCCGTTTGATGTGACTGTGCTTGAGGAATCTAAGCTACAGGGCGTATCGGCCGAGGGCTACAGCGATGCCGGTGGAGCGGTGTCGGCTCATGAGCGCCGTCAGGACTACGGACCCGGTCTGTTTGATAACGAGGCCGGGGCTGCGGGCGCCCACAGCCGTGTGCGTCTGGGCCATCAGATGCTGATCGATTTCGAGGATGAGGGGGATAATAATACCCAGGCACCGGAGCCCTCATTGCAATCGGGCCCGGATGATGAGGCGGCCCAGGAGGCTAATGCGCGCATCGATGAATTCGTGGAGAGGGCCGCGGCGATATTTGAGCGCTACGGGCTGTATGCGGCACAGCGGCCAGAGCTGACCGACAGCCTGATGGAGAGGATGGATGCCGAGCTGATGGACGAGGGCGAGCGGCTGCGGGCGCATGTGGAGAGGTTGTTTACGGCGACGGGTGAGTTTGGATTCACTGGCAGTGAGCGGATCGAGAGCGTGGAGGATGTGGCGTATCTTTTCAGGTGTCTCGAGGATTATTCGATAGAGAATACGTTTGCGGTGCTTGTCAAGGACGGGCATCCGACGATCGTGCATCTGGGCATGGGGGCTGCGACGATGTCGCCTGTGGATATGGCTGCGCTGCGCGGGTCGGTGGATGCTTTCGGGGCTGATGAGGTGTATTTCGTGCACAATCATCCGAGCGGCAATCTGAGGCCGAGTCCCCAGGACCGTAAGATATTGCAGAGGGCTGTGGATATGCTGGGGGCTGGGAAGGTGCGTGACGGTGTGATCATCGATGTGACCAGCGGGCGGTATTCGACTTTTGGCACCGAGTCGGGACATAACGAAAGTCAACGCGATGACTCATCGCGGGCTGATGACAGGGAGTATGGGGCCGTGCGCATGGACCGGAGCGCGCGTAGCGCCGAGGGCAAGGATGTGGCGTCGCTGCCCGTGATCAAGGGATCGATGGATGTTGCGGCGCTGGTAAGCGGCAAGCGTCTGGGGCGCGAGGCCAAGGTGAATTATCTTCTCCTGGCACATGACCACCGGGTGATCGGCAACCTGCACACTGCCTACAGCAGCTATGGCGAGGATATCGCCGGGCTTGCCGATGAGATGGTGAGGATGGGTGTGCGACACGGTGCATCCGCTGTGATACCCTACGGCAACGTGGAGCTGAAGCCGTCGGATATGCGCAGGCTGCAGGCAGAGGTGAGCAGACTGAGCGGCGAATCGCTGAGGATGCTGGACGCGCTGGAGATCGACGGCCGCACGGGCGACGGCTACCGCTCGGCCATGGACAATGGCATGGTGAATGAGCCGGAGACTCACATCAACCATAGTGACAGCTCTAAACAGCCACACAGCGCGGTAAAGGCTGAGGACACAGACGGCGAAGCTGGACATGAGGATGATTTGCGCTTCAGGCCTGTAGAGGATCCTGCTCTTGCAGCCAATCTTGACAGCCAGCCGAGCATAAAGGCATACAGGGCCATGCAGGTGATCGACGGTCAGCTCTACTCACCCATGGCAAGCGGCACCAAGAAATCACTGTCTGCGCCCTATCAACTGAATCAATGGGACGTAGTCACCGAACTTGCTTTCAATTTCACTGATGAGATGATGGCCGAGGTCGAACGTCTCAACAACAGTAAAGAAAAGGGATATGTGGAGGTGATACCCGGTCAACTGCGCTTTGTCAAGGACAGCAAGGGAGGAAAATGCAGTCTCCGCTTTCATCTGAAGACAGACGGGACTAACGTGTGGGCAGCATATAATCCCTACAACCATAACTCCGACTCAATGCTCAATGACCAATTCAAAGCGGCCTACCGCCGTGGAAATCTTGTAGTCGTCGAGGCAGAGGTGCCAATCCCCGACCTTGAAAGCGGCTATCATGCGCAGTGGGCAAAAGATCCGGTGGGTAAGGCCCAGTGGAAAAGCGGAGACGTGGCCGCACAGATGCCGGAGGAAATGAAGCGGACGGTGTATCTGAGCCGGTTTTGCAAACCGGTGAGGGTGCTTGACAACAAGGAGGTGGCGAAGTGGATCGGTGAGAGGCTGGGGAAGGCAGAGGAGCTGACCGGAAAGAAGATCACGCTGTATGAAGCTTGCTTCCACCCTGAGGTGAAGACACTGCTTGAAAAGCAGGGATTCTCATTTGTGCCCGTCAAGGCCACCAAAGGTAAGAAGAGCAGGATACTGAACGGGCACCGTGACTATATGACGGATGCAAGAATCGCCGAGCTCAATAAAACTCTGGGGGCAAAGGACGAATGGCTTAGCAGACAGGGCGACGGTGAACTGACAGATGCTGAACGCTCGTTGATCACTGATCCCTGGAGAAAAGCGTGGGGAGAGAGCTCACGGTATGAGAAGAAGCGAGAAGCATACGCCGACCAACTGCGTAATGCGATGCGCGAGCATGTAAACTCCCTCTCCAGGGAATGCGGTGTCGATGTCGAGATCAGAGACGATGCCTCCGGCCTTGAAGGAAAGAGGGGGACGGCCAAAGGCTGGTATGACACACAAACGGGAAAGATCGTGGTCATTTTATCCAATCATAACTCCACCGCGGACATCGAGGCCACCCTGCTGCATGAGATAGTGGCACACAAGGGGCTGCGCGAGCTATTCGGGGAGAGGTTTGACGCTTTTCTCGATGCGGTGTATGCGCATGCCGACAACAGGATAAAGGAGCGGATAGATGTGCTGGCGATAAAGAACGGCTGGAACAGGCGTGTGGCCACGGAGGAGTATCTCGCGGGGCTGGCCGAGGACGGCGCATTCAAGAAGGCGGAGCGGAGCTGGTGGCAGAAGCTCAAGGGCCTTTTCAAGGACTTTCTCAGGAGCTGCGGATTCAGCACGGAGATGCCGCTAAGCGACAACGAGCTGCGCTATGTGCTGTGGATGAGCTGGCAGAACCTCAAGCAGCCCGGCAAATTCAAAGGCCTGCTGGGGATGGCCGAACGGGTGGCCAAGGAGTATGAGCTGAAGACAGGCTCATTCAGTGAGACAGAAGAGGACACGTCGCCGGCCGATGATGCGGATCTCAGATACCGTGACGGAGATTTCACGCCGCGCGACCGCAGGCTGGCGGCAGATGCGTATGAGCGAATGGTGTCGAGCGGCAGCTTTCAATTCAGGGAGGCGGTGCAGGACTCGATGCTGGGGCACAGAAAGCTGTATGAGGCGATTTCGGGGAAACAGACACGGATCGAGGATATCGCGGGTTACGAGAATGCGTATCTGTATGAGAACCGCATGAGCAGCTCAAACAATGGCGAGGGGCATGCATATTTCACTACCTATATGAAGCCACTGCTGAAGAGCATCTATGACATCTGCGGCAGAGACGAGCATAAGCGCAGGATGCTGACCGATTACATGATGGCCAAGCACGGACTGGAGCGCAACGCCTACATGCGGCAGGAGGCTGCGGCGGCTGGCGCGGATACCGACCGCGACTTCGCGGGCCTGTGCGGGCTGACCGGAGAAAAGGACTGGCAAGCGGCCGAGGCTGCCGCCCGGCAGATGGTGGATGACTACGAGAATGACCATGATACCACCGAACTGTGGGATAAAGTGAAGCAGGCCACGTCGGCCACTCTCGAGAAGATATATCTATCCGGGCTGATAAGCGAGGATACCTATAACAAGGTGAGCGGGATGTATGATTATTACATACCGCTGCGGGGCTGGGACGAGAAGACGAGCGACGAGGTGTACGGCTACCTGACCAGTAATGACGGTCCGCTGATGGGGAATGTCTTCAAGGCAGCCAAGGGGCGCAGCAGCAAGGCCGACGACCCGATCGCCACCATAGCTCAGATGGCCGATGACGCCATACGCCAGGGCAACCGCAACATAATGAAGCAGCGATTCCTCAACTACGTGCACGGGAATCCGAGCGATCTTGTGAGCGTGACTGAGCTGTGGCTTGAACATGATGACGTGACGGATGAATGGCGGCCTGTGTTCGCCGACCTGGAGCCAGACATGTCACGGACCGATGTGGAGAGCGAGATCGCCAAATTCGAGGCCAGGATGGAGGCCCTTGCAGCGGCGGAGCCTGACAAATACAAGAGAGGAAGCGACGCGCGCAACATCCCCTACAAGGTGAAGAAGGGCAACCTGAGAGAGCACCAGGTGCTGGTGAAGCGCAACGGCCGCACGTATGTGATGACGATCAACGGCAATCCGCGTGCGGCACAGGCTCTCAACGGCCTGACGAACCCCAATGTGGAGATGGGAGGAGTGATCGGAAACATGCTGAAGGCCGGTGAATACATCAACCGCAACCTGAGCGCATTCTACACCACCAGGAATCCCGACTTTGTGATGAGCAACTTCCTGCGCGATATGCTCTACTCCAACGCCATGACCTGGGTGAAGGAGAATCCGCGCTACGCTCTGCGTTTTCATAAGAATTTCGCCAGGGTGAATCCTCTGCGCCTGCGCGGTCTCCTTGCCAAATGGGAGAGCGGCAGCCTGAGTGACGGAGATTATATTGAGAGGATGTTCAAGGAATTCATGCTGGGCGGGGGAGAGACCGGATACACCTCGGTGAGGGACATCGAAGAGCATAAGCGCACCATAGCGGCGGAGCTGAAGAAGCGAGGGAACGCGGGACGGCAGGCATGGGCAGCCCTGGGGCTGCAGCTGGACTTGCTGAACCGATGCGCCGAGAACTGCGCTCGCTTCGCAGCCTTCCTTACCTCACGCGAAATGGGGCGCACGGTTGACCGCAGCATCTATGATGCAAAGGAGGTGAGCGTGAACTTCAACAAGAAAGGGAGCGGAGGCAAATTCGTGAACGCCAAGGGACAGAAGGCCCTCGGAAAGATCGGATCATATCTGGGAGGAGGAGGCAGGATAGCCTACGTATTCTGGAACGCGGGTGTGCAGGGTCTGACGAACTTCGGCAGGGCCGGTAAAAGGCATCCGGTGAAAGCGCTGGCGGGAGCGGCGGCCCTGTTCGCTCTGGGCTCTGTCATCCCCCTGCTGTCACAAATGATGGGAGGAGGAGACGGAGACGATGACGACAGGAATGCCTACTACAACCTGCCAGAATACGTGCGCCGCAGCAACATCTGCTTTAAGGCCGGAGACCAATGGATAACGATACCGCTGCCAATCGAATACAGGGCGATCTACGGCATGGGCGAGCTATGCACCGGTGTGATCAGCGGCAACGAGCGGTACAGCAACGCTGAGCTGGCAAGGCAGATGGCGGGACAGGTGAGCCAGATCATGCCTCTTGACATGCTTGAGGGAGGTGGTGGAGTGGCACCTTTCATACCGAGCGCGGTGAAGCCATTTACCGAGGCATATATCATGAACAAAGGCTGGACCGGGCTGCCAGTCTCCAAGGACTCGCCATTCAACAAACAGGATCCCGAATGGACCAAGGCATACCAGAGCACAGACCAGCACCTTGTGGAATTCGCGCGGTGGCTGAACAAGACCACAGGAGGTGATGACTACAAGAAGGGGGCGATCGACATCAACCCTGCCAAGCTGGAGTATCTGCTCAAGGGCACATTCGGGGGAATGATGACATTCCCGCTGGAACTCAAAAAGACGGGAGAAACGCTGTTTGGTGACCGTGAATTTGAGTGGCGCAATACTCCACTTGCCAACCGCGTGATGAAGAGCGGTGACGAACGCACCGCCAACCGCAAGCTGCAGAACGAGTATTTTAAATACAAGAATGAAGCTGAGGAGACCGGCAGATTGAGAAAGAAGTATGAGAGCGCGACGGCAAGAGGCATACTTGAGTATGCTGAAAAAGTTGATTTCCTCTATAACTCCGACGAGTATCTGCGCTACGAGATATTCAAGGCGTATGAGCCCGATATCCAAGCCATACAGGAGATGATAAAGGCAGAGACGAACCCGGAGGCGAAGAAGGAGTATGAATCGGAGCTTTATGCCAAGATGCGCGAGCTGGTGGATACCCTGCATGATCCGCAAAAGATAAAGCAGGAAGAGACAAACTGATTAATTGCCGGTGAGCATGGAATGTGTATCTTTGCCCACCGGCAATCAAATATTCATTCAAAAAATTTTTTTTCAATGGCAAAAGGATATAAGACAGGAGGCCGGCAGAAAGGCACCCCCAACAAAAACAACCCCATAAAAGACATACTCATCGGCCACTCCGCCGAATACTTCACCAAGCGGCTGCAGATCGACCGCATCACCGGCAGCCCGCGCGAGATCGAGCGCTCGCGCCTGGCCCAGGACGAAAACGGCAACATCTATAAAGTAATCGACAAGGTGCCGCTCACCGACACAGAAGGCATACCCGTCATCATGTCCGACTTCGAGGCAGACATGCTCGCCCTGAGCAGCGCCGACCGCGTGACAGCCGAGCTCAAGCTGCTCGAATTCCACACGCCGCGCATGAAGAGCCAGGACATCAACATGGAGGTGAATGTGGGCCCGCGGACTATAGAGGATACATTGAAGGCTCTCTGTGGGGGTGATGAGATGGATGTGGAAGATGAATGATGCTGTGGCCTCGCGCTATGCGCCCGCACTGCCTCAGAAGGGCTGGCGCGTGGATTTGGCGAGCCGCCTGCGGCTGCGTGAGGGGGCGGCTGAAGCCGCTGCCCGGTAAGAGAGAGCGGTGGCGGGCTGGCTGGCGGCGGCCTAATGCTGAATGTATAATGCTGAATGTATAATGCATAATTGGCTACGCAATCCAAATAATTGTGAATTATGAATTATGCATTATGAATTAGATGGAGGCTTCGGAGATGTGGGATCTTGTGATTTTGCGGTGGGTGTGGGTGACGGGGATGATTTTGGGGATGGGCATTTCGTAGAGGGAGATGTGTAGGCCGATTGCTCGTGTCATGAGGAGGTCGTCGTGGTGGCCGGGGATTGCGCCGTAGGCTCCGTTGGGTTTGCGTTCGTAGGTGAGGTATTCGTTGAGGACCTGTTTGTCGCGCTCTGTGTATAGGTGGTCGCGGATGGCTTTGATGAGTGTGGTGATGATCATTGGCTTTGTGGCGGTGTTGGTGTGGAATCCGTATTTGCGTGGGAGGCCCTGGCGGATTTCGTCTTCGGATTGCCGGCGTGCGTAGAGGTTGGGGTAAACGTCGGAGATCTGGTTGAGGATGTACTGGGATTGGTCGCCGCCTTCGATCTGCCGCTCGCGGTCGTGGGTCTCGAGGGTGTTGGATTCGATGACGAGGAGTGAGTTGTCGTAGAACGCGGCTATCTGTGCGGCGCGCCATGCGAGGCGGTCGATGTCACAGTGGCCGAGCCATTGGGCGACGATGGCCTGGCGGTCGCCGTCGATCATGTTGAGGCGGTCGAACACGGCGATGACGGACCAGTCGGCTTTGTTGGAGCGACCGCCGATGTCTACGACTGTGAGGTAGCGGTCGGTGACTCGGACCTCGGGGTCGATCTCGGGCATGGCCCAGATGTGGAGGCTGGCCTGGGAGTCGGGGCGGAAGTGTATGTTTCTGAGTGAGAGGCGGCCATCGGGGGCGTCGGCTGTGATGTCACCGATGAAGCGCGGGAGGGAGCATGCGCCCTCGAACTCTTTGACGAGGTATTTGTCGAATACCATGGATCCGGAGTGGACGAATGCCTCGATGTCGTCGGTGGGGAATTCGGATGCCATTACGGCGTGTGAGTTTTTGCCGGCGCGTTCGTGGATGTACCAGTTGATGGCTTCGAGAGTGGCGCCCTGCTGCCAGAGCCACCAGAGGTATCGGCCTGATTCCTCGCGGGGAGACATGGCGGATTGGTTTTGGCGGCCGAGCCAGAGGTCGCGGGCGAATGTGGTGAGCTGGTCGATGGATCTGAACGGGAGTGTGTATTTCTCTATCTGGTACCATGGGACGAACATGGGTGTGAACTGGGATCTGACCCTGGCGTCGGGGACGGGGTATGCGGCGGCCTGGTATTCGGAGTGGAAGAAGTTGCCGGTGCCGTTGGCGGTGGATTCGTAGACGATCATGGTGTACGGGCGGAAGAGGACGCCGGAGCAGGCGGAGCGGACGATGTCTTCGGGTGATTTGCCGTCGGTCTTGCGCCAGAGGCCGACCTCTGAGAGGTGGACGAGGTTGTAGTCGCCGCCACGGCATGAGTCGGGGCGCTCGGCTGTGCCGATCTTGATCTTGCAGTTGCGCTGCGGGACACGGTGTATGGAGCCGGATTTGCCGACGCCTACCATCTTTGGCTCGTTTTCAGACCAGGGCTCACCGGGTGGATGGAGCATCTCGACGGGGTAGTCGCGGATCATGCGGTCGAACATGTCTTTTATTTCATCGGAGGCTGAGCCTTGATGGGCGATGATGAGTGAGTTGAGGCCTTTGCGGTGTAGGAACTGTAGCCATGCCATATAGAGCTGCGTGGTGGTGGAGCCTCCCCACTGACGGGCTTTGAGCATGATGATGCGGATTGGCTCGCCGGCGAGGCGGCTTTTCTCGAACATCTCGACGAGACGGCGCTGGGGGAACCAGAGACGGAAGAGGACGTTGTCACCACCACCCTTCTTCTTGACCTTGACGAGAGTGGCGCACCAGAAGGGGAAGTCATGGCGAAAACGGAGGCGTATGAGCTGTCGCGTGACTTTTGAGATATCGGAGTCGCCGGGGGTGACGTGGAGGTCGTCGGAGAGGAATTTACGGATTGAGCCGGCTGCGACGATGCGGGTGACGAGCTGGACGCGTGTCATGCTGACTGGGAGCCACTGGACGGGAATTATGAAGTCGGGGATGTGAACAGGGACACGCTCACCGACGGAGCCCTCACCGGTGATTGGGTCGAATTTGGCGTATATCACTTCGTTGCGCCGGTCGTTTTCCTTGAGGATGTCGGCTACTGCACTGAGGCTTGATTTGAGATCATGTATATTTTCCATTTTTTATTTCTTACGGTCGTAGAATCCTGTGCGTATCCTGGAGATGAATTGAGCGATTGTGCGGGGTGTGTAGTAGAATTTTGGGGCCGGCTGATTGACGATGATGGCGGCCAGCTCTTTGAGGGGTGCGTGGGGGTGCGTGTGTCTCAGCTGTTTGTAGCGTGAGAAGATTTCGGCGAACATCTCGCGTTTGGATGGTGTCATGCACGGCAATGCGCGATGTGATTCCATGGCAGAAATGACGATTGCGGCTCTCTCTTCGCTGACCCAGAAGCGGGCGGCCGGGGATTCGGCTATCTGGCGGCAGATTTCGTCCATGCGGATGATTTTGGCCTGGGCGATCTTCTGGCGGTATACGCGCATTATGTCGGCGTTGCGCTGACGGGTGAAGTAGACGGAGGAGCCGATTTTTTTCATGGGGGGGGTGATTTTTTATTTTCGGAGCTGAAGCTCCGGAGCGGTGACAAATAGGCTGACGCATGGCAGAGGGCGCTTGAGGGGCTGGCGCACGGGGCTGTGCAAAAATAATAAAAATATGGCGCAACGGATAAAACTGGTGAAAGGATAAGTGGTGTTATTTTTGCGCTTGGATATAAACGCGATTATATATGATTAATAATATGGCTGAGAATAACCCGGTTATGAGCAGGCGCGATAAACATATAGACCGTCTGCGCAAGAAGTATCCTGATAAGCGATTTGAGGATGATGATGAGATCTTCGGTCAGATTTCAGACGATTACGACCAATTTGAGGAAAGTCAGGAACATGAGAAGGCTTTTTCGGAGATGTTTTACAAGAATCCGAAGGCTGCCCGATTGATGATGGAGTGGAAGGATGGAAAAGATCCGGTGGCCTCTCTAATCAGCATATATGGCAAGGAGGATATACTTGGAGCTATAGATGATCCGTCGCGACTTGAGGCAATAGAGGCTGCAAATAAGGAATTTGCTGACAAGGTGGCCAAGAGCGATGAGTTTGAGGCTCAGTATGAGAAGAATTTTCCGGAGAGTGCTAAGGCTGTGGATGCATGGGCTGAGGCGCAAGGGGTGAGCGAGGATATGGTGAATACCATAGGCGCAAAGCTGGCGGAGATCTGCGGTGATTTCATATTGGGTAAATTCACGCCTGAGACGTTTGAGATGATAATGAAGGCCATGAATCATGATATGGATGTGGCGAACGCCCAGGAGGAGGGTGAAGTGGCCGGACGCAATGCCAAGATAACTGAGAATCTGCGCAGGAGCAAGAAGGGTGACGGCCTGCAGACGCTGAACGGGCGCAACGGGGTGCCTGGCCAGGGTGGGAACAGGGCGAAGTCTATCTTTGATCTTGCACGCGAGGCTGATTAGGCGTTGGCTGCCCTCTGCTGGGGAGATGTGGTGGAGCCCGGGCCTCGCGCTATGCGCTCGCGCTGCCTCAAAAGCCTGGTGGGGGGGGTGGTTTTAAATGTGATATGGGCGTAGTGGTGAGAGTAGTGAAAACGCCGCCGGAGGTGGCGACAGCCGGGAGCGGAGGGCGCAGTTGCCAGATTGCGGGAGCCGCACTTACTGTAGGGGCGATTGCATCGGCTACGGGTGGAATAAGGCCGGGCGCCCTGATAGAGAGAGACAATAAGGGCTGAAGCCCTTAGCAGGAACAAATAGACTGATGATAATGAGGGCTGAAGCCCTTTCGCAGAGACAAATAAACTGATGATTTTTAATTTTATAATTTGATTGAGATGGACGAATTAACTAACGGACCGGTTGCGACATCGGCCGAGACTATCACGCCGGCTCCCGGCACGGGAGGACTGGCGACTCAGGTGCCGGGTCATGCGGCGACCGTGAGCACGGCAGCGAATGCTACAGGAGGCATCGGCCCCGGCCAATTTATCGAGAGCGACATTGACCGCGAGATTTATGAATTCAACAGTGACGATACGCCGATGATGCAGCTTATGCTGCAGGCGAAGCGCGTAGCGGTGACTTCGCCGGAAGTGGAGCACTACGCGCTTGACGAGCCTAAGTGCCAGGCCGTGACGACTGCGAAGGTAGGCGGAGAGGGAGACGAGAATGTGGTGCTGAAGCTCGACAAGGCTGACCGCGGTCTCTTCCAGCCCTACACCACGGTGCTGGTGAAGGGTGTGGTCGGCTATGACGCGAAGGGCGAGAACCTCACACCGGGCAAGGAGCTGATGTTGTTTGTGTCGGGCACCACCGATGTGGATAAGGAGCCTATCGTAATGGCTGTGAACGGCAAGAAGGCAAACGAGACGGACGCGATCGGCACTGTGCCTGAAATACCTGCCGGCACTACACTCATTATCCTGAGCAATGCCCTCTACGAGACTCAGAAGAATGTGGCTCCGAACATCATTGTACCGTCGCCCAACATTCTCTACTGCCAGAAGCGAGGATTCTCCAGCATAGTGAGCGATTACTTCGAGGCTCAGCGCAAGCATATTCCTTTCAGCAAGGCTCTGATCGCGCAGATGCAGATCAAGAAGTTCAAGTGCGACGGCAACCGCACGCTCTGGGCAGGTCGACCTTCAAAATTTCCTGTGGAGACGAAGATCGGCACGCAGTATATCTATACGACAGAAGGTGTGCGCTGGCAGATACGCCGCCACCTGGACAAGAGCGGCAAGTGGACATACGAGGAGTTCATCGCTCTGGCCAAGATGATTTTCACCGGCGACGATGTGCCTAAGTCTGTAATCATCCTCGCCGGCAAGAACTTCATTGAGAATATCCAGACTATCGACTTCTCGAAGCATCCGGAGGTGCAGATCACAGTCAAGACCAACAAGATCGGTTGGGAGGTGACGAACA
>CAZBWZ010000016.1:0-31454 GCA_964495725.1 uncultured Bacteroides sp. | reverse complement strand
GGCTCACACATGCCGGTCGACATCACCACCCTGCCGCCATAGCGTGCAATCTGGCACAGATAGGGATAATTGGTGATCTCGCCCGAGGGTATCTTCCAGAGGTCGAGATCGAGCGAGGCGAGCAGCTCCACACTGGCCGGATCAAAGGCCGTGGACAGAAACCTGATACCGCGCCCGCGGCAATAGCCGACCAGCTCATGATGCTGGGCGGCGGAGAGCTGCAGGCGCCTGAGCATCTCGTATTGCGAATCGTCAGAGCCTGTATTGCGCCGTTGGTAATCAGCCAACGGGGCCGAACGGCTCACAAGAGCCGCGGCATCAAAAGTCTGGAACTTGACATAGTCGGCTCCGGCGTCGGCCGCCACATCGATCAGCCGCCGGGCCATGGCGATATCACCATTGTGGTTGACACCCGCCTCAGCTATTATTATCGGTCGTTTCATTGCGCCACAAAATTACTCAAAATCCCCCACCCCTGCAAATACGCCCCTCGGCCACAAGACACAGCCGCCGCACCCACAGGGGATGCGGCGGCTCACCATTGGCTATTGGCGGGTCATACTCCACCCCCGGGGGTGGAGTTATCTTTTTGTGGCTGCGGGGCAGCTGCCTGCCGGTCAGGATTGAAGATGTGCTGCAGATGGCGCTCGCCAAAGCGCTGCAGCAGCTCCCAGAAGTTGGGCACGAAGAGCGTGCCGATCACGGCATTGATAAACATACCGAACACCACGGCCGTGCCCAGCGACACACGCGAGGCGGCTCCCGCGCCGGTGGCGAAGAGCATCGGCATGACACCGAACACAAAGGCCAGCGCTGTCATCATGATCGGGCGGAAACGTATCTCGCCTGCCTGACGGGCGGCGTCGCGTATGCTCATGCCCGACTTGCGGAAGTCGATGGCATACTCGATGATGAGGATGGCGTTCTTGGCCGACAATCCCAGCAGCAATATGATACCTATCTGTGTGTAGATATTGATACTCTGTCCCATGAACAGACATCCGATGACCGTGCCGAGGATAGCGGTAGGCATCGAGATCACCACCGCTATAGGATCGGTGAGGCTCTCGTACTGGGCCGCGAGCACAAGCACGGTGATGAGCACGGCGAGGATGAGCACGAATGACACCGTGGTGCCTCCCTGGGTCTCCTGGTAGGCCTCGCCGGTCCAGGCGTAGGAGTATTCGTCGCCAAGTGTATCCTTGACAATCTGCGCCATCGCCTCGATGCCCTCTGACGAGCTCACGCCCTGGGCCACCGTGGCCGTGAGCGACGCGGTGGTGTACATATTGTAGCGCGACACGGTAGACTGGCCGGTGACGGGCACTATCCTGGTGAATGCCGAGAATGGCACCATCTCGCCGTTGGCATTGCGCACGCTCAGCTTCAGCACGTCGTCGGCCAGACGGCGGCCTTCGGCATCGGCCTGCATATTGACCTGATACATACGTCCGAACACATTGAAATCATTGACGTAACTGCCGCCCATGTATGAGCCGAGCACGGAATATACATCAGCAATCGTGAGCTGCTGCAGCTTCACCTTGTCACGGTCGATATCGATACGGTATTGCGGCACCCCGGCCTGATAGAGCGATGTCACCTGCTGTATGCGCGGGTCTTTCTCCGCCGCGTCCTTCACCTTGGCGATGGCATCGGCCAGGGCGTCGGCTCCGCGGTTGTTGATGTCGAGCAGCTGCATCTCGAGACCCGAAGCCATACCCAGACCGGGGATGGCGGGTGGATTGAGGGCGAACACGATGGCCTCCTGTATAGAGGCGCTCTCGCGCTGGAAGCGGTCGATGACGGCATCCACACCCTGATCTTTGGCGCGGCGCCGGTCCCAGGGCGTGAGGGTCACGATCAGTGAGCCGAGGTTGCTGCTGCTGCCCTGTGCCATGAACGAGAATCCCGAGAGTGAGATCACATCCTGCACCTCGGGGATGCTGTCGAGGATGGCTACCGTGCGGTCGAGCACCTTCGACGTGCGCTCCATCGATGCGCCGGTAGGCAGCTGCACCGAGCCCATGAAGTAGCCCATGTCCTCTTGCGGGATATATGACGTAGGCATCTTGAGATAGCCGTAGAAGGCCGCGCCCGTGATCACGAAATATACCAGGATTGCCACGACAGGACGCTTGAGGAAGGTTCCCACAATATTCATATAAGCCTTGAGGGTGGCGCCGAAGCCCTTGTCAAACCATCTGTAGAGGATAAACTTTTTACTCTCGGCCGTGGACGGCTTGAGGAAAAGCGCGCAGAGCGCCGGCGTGAGCGTGAGCGCATTGATACCCGAGAAGGCTGTGGAGACGGCGATGGTGAGCGCAAACTGCTTGTAGAGCTCGCCCGTGATACCGCTCACAAAGGCCGTGGGGATGAATACCGACAGGAGCACCAGCACCTCGCCCACCACAGGGCCCTGCAGCTCGAACATCGCCTTCTCGGCCGCCTGCCTCGGAGTGAGCGTGCCCTTGTCGACAAGTCGCGAGCAGTCCTCCACCACCACTATCGCGTCATCCACCACTATGGCGATGGCCAGCACCAGACCGAACAGCGTGAGCGTGTTGAGCGAGAAACCCATTATCTTCATCACCGCGAACGTGGCTATAAGCGACACCGGGATGGTGATCATAGGAATGATCACGGCCCTCCAGCTCTGCAGGAAGAAGAGGATCACGATCATCACGATGAGAGATGTCTCGACGAATGTCACCACCACCTCGTCAATAGAGGCCGTGACGAAGTCGGTGCTGTTCTGCACGATTCTGTAATGCACGCCGGCAGGGAAATATTCCTGCAGCTCGTTGAGCTTCTTCTCCACGGCATGGGCCACTGCCAGGGCGTTGGCACCGGGCAGCTGGTTGACACCTATGAGGGCGCACTGCCGGCCGTTGATCTTGGTGGTGTTGCTGTAGCTCACGCTGCCCAGATCCACCGTGCCGATATCGCGCAGGCGCAGCAGCGAGCCGTCGGCGCCGGTCTTCACCACGATATTCTCAAACTCCTCGGGCGATGACAGCCGGCCGTTGGCCGTGAGCGTGAACTGGAAGGCGTCGCGCATGGTCTGGGGCGGAGCGCCGGCCTGTCCGGCCGACACCTGCATGTTCTGCGACCGTATGGCCGCGGCCACATCAGAGGGGTCGAGACCGCGCACACGCATCTTCTCGGGGTCGAGCCACACACGCATACTGTAGTCGCCGCCGCCGAATGCCTGCACCTCGCCGACACCGTCGACACGCGACAGCTCGTCGGTGATGCTGAGCTGGGCGTAGTTGGTAAGATACAGGGCGTCGTAATCATAGCCCGGATCGGCCTCAAGAGCCACGAAGAGGATGGTGTTGGTCGATGACGACATCACCTGCACACCCTGCTGGGTCACGGCGGTGGGCAGCGAGGGCTCGGCCAGCGAGACACGATTCTGCACCTTCACGGCCGCCATATCCTGGTCAACGCCGTTCTCAAAGGTGATCGTGAGGCTGTAGCTGCCGTCAGAGCCTGAGGTGGAGCTCATGTAGAGCATACCCTCGACACCATTGACCTGCTGCTCGATAGGTTCGCCTACCGTAGAGGCCACCGTCTGAGCGTCGGCTCCGGGATATGAGGCCGACACCATCACGGTAGGAGGAGTGATATCCGGAAACTGGGCGATCGGGAGAGTCTTGACCGTAAGCAGACCGGCGAGTATCATGATCAGCGCGATGACGATAGCGAAGATCGGGCGCTGGATGAAGAATTTTGAAAACATCGCTGTAGATTTTTGGGTTGGTGTTAAAAATCAGTCCATTTCACAAGGTGTGGCGTCATTTCACGACACGGGGCTTGACAGTCATGCCCGGACGCACCTTCAGCAATGCCTTCGTCACATATTTCTGTCCCGGCTGCAGGCCGGATTTGATGATACGCATACTGTCGTTGGCGAGCTCGCCTATCTCGACAGGGGTGTAGACGATCTTGTCAGAGTCATTGACCACATAGAGATATTTCTTATCCTGGCTGGTGCCTAACGAGGCATCCTTCACGATCACGGCGGCGGGGTCGGTGGCGTAGGGCAGCGTGATGGTGGCGTACATACCGTCGCGGAGCTCACCGTAAGGGCTGTCGACACGCACCCTCATCAGCATAGAGCCCGTGCCGGTCTCCACATCGGGAGCGATATAGGTGAGCGGGCCGTCGTAGTCGTGAGGCAGCTTCTCGCTGAAATTCACCGGCACATGATTGTAGTCGATGTATCGGCGGCCCTCGGTATCCGCGAAGTTGCGGATGTATGTCACGTCATCGACATAGAAGTCGGCGTTGAGCGAACTATTGTCATATATTGTCGCAAGGGTCATTGCCGCACCTTCTCCGTTGACGTATGACCCCACACTGCAGGTCGACTTGCTGCACGTACCCGATATCGGGGCACGCACCGTGCAGTAGCTCAGGTTGGTACGTGCGATCTCCAGAGCGGCATTGGCATTGCTGATGCTCGCCTTGGCGGTCTCCATGGCGTTTTTTGACTGCAACAGCTCCATCTGGCTCACGGCATCGCTCTCGTAGGCCTTCTGCATGGCCTGATAATTGCGTGTGGCGTATTCATACTGGCTCTTGGCAGTACTCAGGGCCGCCTCGGCCTGCGTCACGGCATCGCGGTATTTGGTTGACTCTATCTGAAACAGCACCTGACCTTTCACCACATTCTGGCCGCTGGTATAGTTCTGCGATACGAGCTGTCCGTTGACACGGCCCACGACATCGACCGAACTTGAGGCCGACAACGTGCCGGGATAAGTTTTCGTAAGCAACACCGAGTCGGTCCGGGCCTCGGCTACATCGATCTGCGGGACATCCTCCCCGGTGACGGCCTTCGACTCTTTTTTACACCCGGAAGACAGCGACAAGATCGCCGCCAGCGATATGGATATGACAAGTGTAGGTTTCATGACAATATTTTTTTGACAATTAATTTATGCTTATTATTACTTATAACTTATTACTTAGTTCGCCTCCCAGCCGCCGCCGAGGGCCTGGTAGAGATTGACCAGAGATTTGAGCGTCTCGCCTTTGGCCGTGACCAGCTCGTTGGCGTATTGCAGATATGTGATTTCAGACTGGGTGACGTTGACAAAGTTGGTGAGACCTTGCTTGTAAAGGTCGATCGACAGGTCGAAGGCTCGGTTGGCCTCGGATGCGACCTCACTTATCATATCTACGTATTTCACACTGTTGGTGTATGTCACCATGGCATTCTCCACCTCCTGCACAGCCGTAAGCACCGTGGCATTGTAATTGTCAATGCCGGCGAGCATCTGCTGGCGTGCCTGCTCACGGGCGGCATCACGGGCCATGCCGTCGAATATGGTCCAGGAGATGGTGGGCGCGATGCTGTAGGTGAAGCTGCGCCCCGAGAACATATCGCCGATATCATGGGCGCTGGCGCCTACCTGGCCCGAGAGGCTGAGCGTGGGCAGGAAATCTTTCTTAGTCACGCCCAAGGCGGCCGCATATCCGGCCAGTGTGTATTCCGCGCCGGCAATGTCGGGCCGTCGGCGCAGCAGGTCGGCGGGTATGCCCACAGGCACTATACGCCGGTGGTCGGGCATAGGCTTGGGTGTCCTGAGCATGGGTGCTATCTGCGAAGGGTAGCATCCTACCAGAGTGGCTATGGCGTTGATGGTGGTGGCTATCTGAATATCGGTGGAGGTCATGCCGGCCTGGGTGGAGAGGTAGGTGGTGCGGGCCTGGGTGACATCGAGCATCGAGGCCAGCCCGGCATCGTGGCGTGCGATGGTGATATCGAGCACACGTTTCTGCTGGGCTATGTGCATGTCGAGCACCTGCATGGTGGTCTGCAGGGCCCTGAGCTGCATGTATGCGGTCGCTATCTTGGCGCTGACGGTCACCATCATCGCATCATAATCGGCGCGAGAGGCGTTGACAGCCGCCTTACCCTGCTTAGCGCGCTCCTTCACCTTGCCGAACACGTCGATCTGCCACTGCATGTCAGCCCCGAGATTAAAGTAGCTCTGAGTGGTGGCATCGGTCTTGTGGCTTGTTGTGACTCCCGACATACGCGCGGCATTGTATCCGCCGCTGACACCTACGGTGGGATAGTAGCCCGAGCGTATCGACCGCAGCTCCTGATTTGACATCTCGATACGCCTCATGGCCTGGGCGAGGTCGTAGTTGTTTTCCACGCCCATGGAGATAAGTGAGTCGAGCATCGGGTCGCCGAAACTTTGCCACCAGGCGTCATCGGTGGGTAAGGTCTGGGTAAGCCCCTCGCTGTACAGCCATCTTTCGGGCATATCGGCGGAGGTGGTCACTTGCGGTGATGCGGCGCTACATGTCATGGCACACAATATCGCCGTCAGGAGGGTAAAACAGTTGAAACGCATACTTTATCTTTTGATATATTTACATTTATAACTTCACCGACCGAAAATAAGTTCACCCTCCCGACAAAAAAAACCGCAAGACCCCGTGGCCTTGCGGATTTTATAAGATACCAACTTCTATTGTTTCGGTAATTGTGTCAAGATTATATGTGAGAACCAATAGCTATGGCCTAGCTCCATCTCTATCTTCCTTACATTACCTGTATCGTTTGGGCTGATTACAAATTCCATGATGTATGGCGGCTCCTGAGTAAGATAGGTAACTTTACCCCACTCTCCGGATACTTCATACCAAGGTACTCTAAGATCCATTGGTGCATCTCCACTCTGCCTCTCACCATTTACTTTTAAATAACAGATGAATGCGAGATCTACATTTCTACCTTTACCCGTTATTACAAATCTGGCACCCTCCGGTGGTATGTCACCATGGATAGAAACCTCACTCACTCTTCTCAGCTCTATTCCTTCAATATCAAATTCCACAGGATCATAATAATCTCCTACCAAATTAGAATTTTCATCCTTGTCGCATGAGCTAATAAAAATACAGAGCGCAAAAATAAAAGTCAATACCGAATATTTCATACTTGTTTTCTCTATTTCCTTATACCATTAAGTGCTGATACGGATTATATTGGTCAGTTGTAAACATCTATATATTAGCCATATCCGAAAGAGAGCCAGGTTGAAATAGGTCTACAGAAGCTTGATGCTGATGTAGCGTTTGGGATTCTTCTTCACGTCGATGAGCAGCGAGTCGAGGCTGCTGATGGTGGAGTTGATGTTGCGGTAGAGGGCCGGATCGTGCATGAGCAGGCCGAGGCTGGAGTTGGGGTCGTTGAGCTGTGCCGAGAGTGCGCGCAGATTGTCGGTGGTGGCCTGTATGTCGGCTACGAGCGAGTCGACAGGCACATTCCTGAGCTTGCCCGACAGCACGCTCACATCGCCGGTGATAGTCGTGAGATTGCCCGTGATGTGGTTGAGATCGGTGAGAGCCGAGTTGACCTGGCGGGGCATCGACTTGAACTGTCCGCTAAGCTCGGCGACATTCATCGTGGTGGCGCGGAGGTCGCTGGTGATACCGTCGAGACGGCCGATGGCCACGCGCAGGGCCGGATCGGAGGCGAGGGCGTTGACGGCGGTGAGCAGCGAGTCGACCTTGGGCAGAATCGATGCTGCGGCCGGCATCACACTCTGGCTCACGGCATCGAGCATACCCGGACGTACCTCGCCGGGGATATCCGACCCCACCTTGTACATGGCGTCGCCCTGGCCGAGCTGCAGCTCGATAGACGCGGTGCCCAGCAGATCGCTTACGAGCAGGGCCTTGGTGCCGACAGGCAGCTGCAGAGCCTGGTCAAGCGCGAGCTCCACCATCACATTACCGGGGTGGCGGTAGTCGTAATTCATCGACCTCACCTGTCCCACCTTGAATCCGTTGAGATTCACCGGAGCCGAGACCGTGAGTCCGGTCACATTATTATATGACGTATTGTAATAGTTGGCGGCCTTGAAGAGATTCACGCCTTTGAGAAAGTTGATGCCGAATATGAGAATCATGATGGCGATAAGCACCGCCAGACCGATTGCGACCTCTTTTGTGAAAATTTTTTTCATACGGATTATTGCTCAGATTAAACTTGACGCTTTTGTTTGGTTTTTATATTGCTGTAACTCTTTGCGGGGGCCGGCCTGGATGCCGTGGCCTTGGTGCCGGTCTTGGCTCCGGTGGTCTTTACCGCGCTTGTATTCTTGCTGTCGGCCTTTTTCTTGCCGCCGCTTTTCTTCTTGTTGCTCTTCTTTTTGGTGTTCGTGCCCTTGTCCTTGCCATCCTTGGCCGGGGCATGTTTGGCGTAATAGTCGCCGAAGGCCTCGAATAGAGCCTTGGCGCAGTCGGCCTGTCCCTTGTCCGATGCGAGGAACTTCTCCTGTGCGGGGTTGCACATGTAATCGAGCTCGACCAGCACGGCAGGCATGGCGGTGCCCCACAGCACCTGGAAACCGGCCTGACGGATACCCATGTCGGCGCGTCCGGCCGTAGAGCACAGGCGCTTCATGGTGTATCCGGCGAATTCGGTGCTGAGCTTTGCCGCACCGGCGGCGGCCATACTGTAGCCTATGGATTCGGCGGTGTTGCCCGTATTTTTTTTCTTGCCCTTATCCGATGATATATCGGTATTTTTTTTCATCGACGACGACTTGCTGTCGGCCTTGGTGTCAGACAGCACGTATACCTGCGAGCCCTCCACGATCTTACGCCTGGGATTGCTCTTGTCCACCGAGTTGATATGGATCGAGATGAATAGGTCGGCCTTGTTGGCGTTGGCGATGTCGGCACGCTGCTGCAGAGATACGAATGTGTCATCGTCGCGTGTCATCACCACCTTTACGTTTTTGCCGTATTCCTTCTCGATACGCTCGCGCAGCATCCTGGCCACGCTTAGGGTCACATCCTTCTCCACGGCCTTCTCGCCCCGGCACCCCGGATCGCGGCCTCCGTGACCGGCGTCGATCACCACGGTGAATGCCCCGGCGGCTATCGGTATTAGCGCCAGTATCATGACAATCATCATCTTGGTGAAACGCAACATATGTGAGTTAAGCAAATGTGAGAACGAATGTGTATGCAAAATTACGAAAATTTGTTACCATTTTACCATTATAACACCCGAAAAGGGCATTTTGTCAATAATTATAGCAAAAATAACCAAAAAAACGCGGCCGGACAGTGTCCGACCGCGGCATACGGTAGTGCTGATCACGCGGATCGCAGATGCTGCAGGCCTGCTATTCGGCGGTGTTGTTGACTGATTCGAGTATCTTCTTGTACTCGATAGGTGTGATCTTGACGAATGATCTCACGGAGTTGTCCCAGTCATCGAGCAGGGCCTTGGCCCTGGGGCTGCCTGTATATTTCAGGTGGTTGGCGATGTGGGCGCGCAGCTCGTCGCGGTCGCTGTCGGTCTCCACGAGAGTGAGCTCCACGAGCTCCATATTGCAGTAGAGATCGAAGTTGTGACCCGGATTGTGTACGTATGCCACGCCCCCGCTCATCCCGGCGGCAAAGTTGCGTCCGGTGGGTCCGAGCACCACCACGCATCCGCCTGTCATGTACTCGCAGCAGTGGTTGCCCACACCCTCGGCCACGGCCACGGCCCCGCTGTTGCGCACACAAAAGCGCTCGCCTACGATACCGTTGATATACACCTCGCCCGAGGTGGCGCCGTAGAGCAGGGTGTTGCCGGCGATGATGTTGTGGGCCGGCGAGAAACTTGCCTCGGGATCGGGGCGCAGGATGATACGGCCACCAGACAGACCCTTGCCGAGATAGTCGTTGGCATCGCCGGTAAGATTGAATGTGAGGCCCTGGGTAAGGAATGCGCCGAAGCTCTGTCCGGCCGATCCGATGAAATTGACGTGCATCGCATTACCGGCCGGCATCTTGCCCTCGCTGATGCGCCGCTCTATCTCGCCGCTCAGACGCGCCCCCACGCTGCGGTCGGTATTGGCGATGGGCATATCTATCGAGATGGCCAGCCTGGAGGTGGCGTTGAATCCGGTGGCCGAGATCAGGGTATCGTCGATAGGAGTTGACGATGCCGTGTCGGGGCGGATGAGCGATGCGTCGCAGGCCGGGTCGTCCGCCCTGCCCCGGCCGCTCCGTGCAGCAGTATCGGTAGCGAGCAGACGGCTCATGTCGATATGCCGCCCGTTATCGGCCTTCTGCACCAACAGATGGCTCTGTCCGATGATCTCATCGAGACTGCGGTAACCCATCCGGGCAAGCAGGGCACGTGCGTGACGCGCCACAAACCTCAGGTATGTGACCACCTTCTCAAGACTCCCCTTGTATCTGGCACGCAGCTCGGCACATTGGGTGGCTATGCCCGCGCAGCATTTGTTGGTGTGGCACTGACGGTCCATGACGCAGCCCAGGGCGATGAGCAGCGATGTGGAGAATCCATACTCCTCGGCACCGAGCAGGGCGCTCACCACCACATCACGCCCGGTCTTCATCTGGCCGTCGGCCTGCAGACGCACCTTATGGCGCAGATCATTGAGCATCAGTGTCTGCTGCACCTCAGCCAGACCGGTCTCCATGGGCATACCTGCGTGAAACACCGAACTCAGCGGCGAGGCTCCTGTGCCTCCCTCGGCTCCGCTCACCACTATCGTGTCGGCCTTGGCCTTGACCACACCGGCGGCTATGGTGCCGATACCGCTCTCCGACACGAGCTTGACGCTGATGCGGGCGCGCGGATTGACACTGCGCAGGTCGTGGATGAGCTGCGAGAGGTCCTCGATGGAGTATATGTCGTGGTGGGGCGGCGGTGAGATGAGGGTGATGCCCGGTATCGACTTACGGGTGCGGGCTATCATCTCGTCGACCTTGAATCCGGGCAGCTGACCGCCTTCGCCGGGCTTGGCCCCCTGGGCTACCTTGATCTGTATCTCGCGGGCGTTGACCAGATATTCCGTGGTGACGCCGAATCGGCCTGACGCCACCTGCTTGACCGCACTGCTCAGGCTCACGTCGCCCCGGCGGGCCGTGAAGCGCTCGGCCAGCTCGCCCCCCTCGCCGGTGTTGCTCGTGGCCCCGATACTGTTCATCGCACAGGCTATGTCCTCGTGGGCCTCCTTGCTGATGGCGCCGAACGACATGGCCCCGGCCACAAACCGGCGCATTATCTCCTCCTCGCTCTCTACCTCGTCAACGGTCACGGGCTCACGGTCGCTCTTGATCTCGAGCAGATCGCGCAGCATTATCGTATCGTCTTCGACAAGTGACACAAACCGCTCATACTCGGCATAATCGTCACCGTTGACTGATTTCTGCAGGGTCTTGATCACGGCGGGGGTCCATGCGTGTATCTCGCCATCCTTGCGGTAGGCGTATTTTCCCTGATGCACGAGTGAGGGAGCTTCATCGGGCTCCCACGCCGAGCGGTGGCGTGCTATGGCGTCGGCCGCTATGTCGTCTATGCCCAGGCCCTCGATCGGCGAGATTCCGCCCCCGAAGTAGTCGTCGAGCACGTTTTGCGACAGGCCCAGCGAGTCAAACAACTTAGCGCCTCTGTAGCTGAGGATATCGCTGATGCCCATCTTCGACATTATCTTCAGCAGGCCCTTGTTCACGGCCTCGACATAATATTTCTTGGCGGTGGTGTAGTCGAGCTGTATGCTCTTGTCCCTGACCTTGGTATTGAGTATGGCGAAGGCCATATAGGGATTGACGGCGCTGGCGCCATATCCGATGAGCAGGGCCACATGCATTGTCTCGAGCACCTCGCCGCTCTCGACGATGAGCGCTGTCTGCGAACGCTTTTTCTTGGCTATCAGGTGATGGTGTATGGCCGAGGTGGCGATCAGCGACGGCACGGCTGCATGATCCTTGTCGATATTCTTGTCGCTGAGTATTATGTAATTGCAGCCTTCGTCCACGGCCTGCTCGGCCTGTTCGCACAGGGCTGTGATGGCTTTTCTGAGCCCCTTCTCGCCCTCGTCAACTGCAAAGACAAGGTCGAGGGTGATGGTGCGGAATCCCTTGTATGACAGATTCTTGAGCAGGTCAAGCTCGGTATTGGTGATTACCGGGGTCGAGAGCTCCACCACCTTGCAGAGATCTTCGGTCTGGGCAAGCACATTGCCCTTTACGGCGCCGATGAAGCTCTTGAGCGACATCACCATGGTCTCGCGCAATGCGTCGATAGGCGGGTTGGTGACCTGGGCGAACTGCTGGCGGAAGTAATCAAACAATCGCTGCGGACGGCTGCTGAGCACCGCCGGAGGGGTGTCGTTGCCCATGGCGTAGCTGGGCTCCGACCGGTTGGTGGCCATCGGAAGCAGCAGACGGTCGATATCGTCACTGGTGTAGCCGAAGGCCTTGAGCCGCCTTTCGTAATTGTCCACGTCGTGGCTCACATGGCGGCCGCTGCGGATATCGGAGAGCAGCACACGGTTGGTCTTGAGCCAGTCTTTGTAGGGATGCTTGTTGGCCAGCGAGAGCTTGAGCTCGTCGTTGCGCATTACCTCGCCCTTGGCCAGATCCACGATAATCATCTCGCCCGGATGCAGGCGTCCTTTCTCCTTTACCTTGGCCGGATCTATGTGCATCACCCCTGTCTCCGATGCCATGATGAGCATGCCGTCGGTGGTGAGGGTGAAGCGGCAGGGACGCAGACCGTTGCGGTCGAGCATTCCGCCCACATACCTGCCGTCGGAGAACAGCACTGTGGCAGGGCCGTCCCACGGCTCCATGAAGATGGAGTGGTATTCGTAGAATCCGTTGAGCCGGCTCGACATGGGGTTGCGTTTGTCGATACTCTCGGGTATGAGCATGGCCAGCACGTGGGGCAGCGACATGCCGCTGCGCACGAAGAAATCGACCGTGTTGTCGAGCGAAGCGCTGTCGCTCATGTCGGGCTGCAGGATAGGTGACAGCTCGGATATGTCGCCGAGCTTATCGGGCTGCAGCACGGCCTCACGGGTCTTCATCCACAGGCGGTTGCCCTTGATGGTGTTGATCTCGCCGTTGTGGGCGATGAGCCTGAAGGGCTGCGCGAGCCGCCAGCTCGGGAATGTATTGGTGGAGAATCGGGAGTGTACCAGAGCCATCGCCGATGTGAACCACTGGCTGCGGAGGTCGGGAAAGTACTGACGGAGCTGGCCTGAGGTCAACATGCCTTTGTATATCACCGTACGTGTGGAGAGCGACACGATATAGACGCTCTTTTTGTCGGTGATGGCTGTGTCTGACTCTATGCGCCGCTCTATTTTCTTGCCTATGCGGTAGAGCCGGCTCTCGAGATTCTGCTCGTAGGCGGCGACATCGGCATTGCGGTCGTCGCTGCCGGTGATGAATATCTGCTCGATATAGGGCTCGGCCTCGCGGGCCTCGTCACCTAATACATCGGAGTCGACGGGCACGGGGCGCCGCTGTATCACTCTCAGCCCCTCTTCGGCCACCGCCTGGTCGATTATGGCCGTCATGGCCGCGCGCTGGCTCTCATCTTTAGGCATGAAGAGCATCCCGACTCCGTAGCGGCCCGGCTCGGGCACGGGGATACCGTTGAGAAGGATGAATTCATGCGGGATCTGCACCATGATGCCGGCGCCGTCGCCGGTCTTGCTGTCGGCCCCTTCGGCCCCGCGGTGGGCCATATTCTCGAGCACCAGCAGTGCGTTTTCTACAACATCGCGATATTTCACGCCTTTGACATTCGCTATCAGCCCCACGCCACATGCGTCGTGCTCGTAAGCTGCATTGTATAGCGTTTTGTTCATAATTTGCGCCTATTGAAAACCTAAAAGTAATTAACGGCGCAAAGTTACTAACATTTTTTCAATATCACGCAAGATTCACTGAAAACTTGACACCGTGATGTATCACCTCCCTATCTACAGACGCAGCGCTGACTTATTGCCCGGGGTAGATGATGTCGCGGAGGATGGGGGTGAGCTTTTCGGCGTAGTACTTGAAGCCGAGGTCGGTGAGGTGGATGCCGTCGACCGTGCCGTCGTCCTCCACGCCGTCAAGATTCTCTGAGGTCACATAGTAGAGATTTTCGGGACGGTCGGCTTTCAGACGCTCGTAATTACGGCGGAAGGCGGTGTTTTTCTTCGGCAGGTAATCCCCGAAATACGAGTCGTAGCGCGCGTAGGGATAGATAGGACCCTCGACCATCACTATGGGCACCTCAGGTCGCAGGGTGCGCAGGATATTCACGAAGTCGTAGGTGAGCGTATCGCACATCATCTCGGTGCAGTTGGGCACGGGGTCGAGCACGTAACAATCGACATCGGGGATGGCTGCGAGAGCGCGGGCCATCGGGAAATCCATCTTGCCTTCGCCGCTGAATCCCAGGTTAACGACCTCGCAGTTGAGGTCGCGGCTGATGATATTCGTCGCGGCCATGCCTGTGCGAGACGCGCATCCGCCCTGCAGGATGCTTGTGCCGTAGGCCACGATCTTCTTGTTTCGGTCAATGACGGCCGGATTGCCGGGAGTGATGACAGCCCCGCTGTCCACCACGATATCCATGCTGGTCACTCCGTCGTAGAGCGGCAGATATACCATGAACTCCTTCATGCCCGGAGCGAGATTCTCGACGTATGTGGCCTCGCACGTCTTCTCTGTGCCTTTCTTGATGTATGGCCGGTTAGTGTTGACATGGCGCCACACCGAGTCGCCTTCGAGGATATACAGGTCGGTGCCTTTGAGCCCGGTGTCGGCCATGTGTATCATGTGGGTGTTCCACAATAGGTCGTAGCGGACCCCGACGCTCTTTGAATCGGTGGCGAAGCGTATGCCCATGCCCGACGAACATTGCTGCCGGTCCCAGAGCCCCTCGCGCACGGAGTCCTGAAGATGCTTGGGCAGACGCGAGAACACGCGCTCCGAGTCATCGTAGCCTTTGTTGATTATGCGCAGCGACGTGGCGTCGATGTATTTTTTCGGCACAGCGGCCTTATCCTGAGCCTGCATCGCGGGTGCGGCAATTGACATAGCCGCGAGCAAGGTACCTATTATGAATTTTCCTGTCCTGACGGTCATTTTCATGGTGCGGTGAAAGATGGGTTAATGATTTTCTGCAAAGATAAATATTTTTCCTCAGCATTCGGCAGTTGTCTTTTCTCTTATTTTGATATACCTTTGCTGAAAATATCAAGATATGAAAGGAATCAGATATAACGGGATCATATACCGTGTGATGATATTGGCGTGCGCGGCGCTGATGTGTAGATGCTCAGGCGACGAAACCCCCTACGCCCCCCGGCCTGTGGTGCGTCTCGATCAGATGATGCAGTCGCTGGCCTCGGCAGACTCGGCGGTGGTGGCCGACAGCGTGGCCTCGGCATGGCCCGAGGTTGATGCCATGTTTCAGGTGCTGGGTATGCCGCGGCCTTCTGTAGGCGATGTCATGGCGTGGTGTCGCGGAGATGCCGTGAGGGTGTTTCAGCCGGCTGTCGACTCGGTGTATGCGTCCACCCCGGCGATCGAGGCTACGGTAGGCGCTGTGACAGGACGTGCGGCCCGCGAGCTGCCGGAGCTGCCGCGCCTGAGGTATGCCACGGTGACATGGGGCAGCATGAGGCCGATGGTGCGCGTCGACAGCGTCATGCTTATCGCGCTCAACCATTATCTCGGAGCTGATTATCCGGGATATGCCGGATTCGAGGCGTACCGCCGATATGAGAAGACTCCGGCGGCCATGCCTTACGATCTGGCGGCATCTCTCGCCGCCACCACCTATCCGATGACGATGACGGAGCCCCCCACCCTGCTCAACTGGATGCTGTATGAGGGCGCCCTGGTGGAGACGCGTATGCGCCTGGTGCCCGATGCATCGCTCGCGATGGCGATGGGCATCGATGACAGCAGTCTCAAGTTGCTACAGGACAATACCAAAGATATATGGCGGGAGATGGCCGCGATGCGCCTTATCTATGATACCGATCCGCTCACCATCGACCGCTATCTCGGCGCGTCACCGTCCACACCTCTGCTGCAGGGACGGGCTCCAGGCCGCACAGGCCGCTACATAGGCTATTGTATCGTCAAGGCAT
Organism: uncultured Bacteroides sp.; assembly: GCA_964495725.1. GTDB lineage: Bacteria > Bacteroidota > Bacteroidia > Bacteroidales > Muribaculaceae > CAG-873. Next base: position 15,507 of record CAZBWZ010000016.1, on the reverse strand, counting down.
GGTTGTCACGGCATCCCGACACCCCCCTGTCCCACCTCCTCCAGCCGGTCTTCTACGCAGCCTCCACCACCCTGGCCGAAAGCGGCTTCTCCGGATAAACCGTCCTCAATTGCATATATCGATATTTTTGATTAACTTTACCGAAAACTAACTATCAGACTATGTGTACCGAGAGATATATATACCCATTCACCGACTTTGGTTTCAAGCTGCTGTTCGGTACGGCCGCCAACAAGGAGTTTCTGATCTCCTTTCTTAACTCACTTCTCGACAGAAACGACAGGATTGTAGATATCAATTACAAGAATACTGAAAAACTGGGGCTAACACCCGATGATCGCAAAGCTGTCTACGACCTGTATTGCGAGACCGACGATGGTACACACCTGATTGTGGAGATGCAGAACGCATACCAGAAGTTCTTCGTCGACCGCACGATCTTCTACTCGACATTCCCCATGCAGGAGGCCGCCAAGAAAGGCCGCTGGGACTATGAGCTGCCTCCGGTATACACCGTCTCATTCCTCAACTTCGTGATGCCCGATAATGTGTTCGACACCAACTTCAAGCATGTAATCAGGCTGGCTGATGTGGAGACACACCGCGTGCTCACCGACAAGCTCACATACATATATCTGGAGATGCCCAAATTCAACAAGGAGATCACCGAGCTCGAAACCCTGTCTGACAACTGGATGTATGTAATTAAGAATCTTGCCCGACTCGATGAGAAACCGCCCCAGCTCCGCGACAAGATATTCAAGCGGTTCTTTGAGGTGGCAGAGATCGCCCGCTTCTCTCCCGAGGAGCGGCTGGCATACGAGACCTCTCTCAAGATTATGCGCGACTACGAGAACACCATAAACTCCGCCGAGGAAAAAGGCTTGAACAAAGGCATAGAGAAAGGCAGGGCCGAAGGCATAGAGAAAGGCAGGGCCGAAGGCATAGCCCAAGAGCGTGCTGCGAGCATCCGCATGATGTATGACCTTGATATTCCCGTGGAAACGATAGCCGCAAAATATGGTCTCTCAATCGCTGAGATAGAAGCTATCGTGGCACAAAAATAAGACATCCATACTTTTTTGGATGCCATATATAATAGCAATATATAATACGATATGACAAGATGGATATTCACCATAGCGTGCGCGCTATGCGCAATGATGGCCCGGGGTGAAGTCACCGAGCGTCTCGACTCACTGTTTGAGACGCGATACCCCGATGCTGACTCAGCTCCCGGCGGTGCCGTCATTATCGCCCAAGGTGATTCGATAGTGTACGAGCGTTATTTCGGGCTTGCCGACATGATTACCGGCTCACCTATAGATCCCGACACACGATTCTGCATCGCATCGGTGTCAAAGCAGATGACGGTGGTAGGATTACTACAGCAAGGCGTTGACATGCAGTCGCCCGTAAGCCAATGGTTTGACTTCGCCGACCCGCTGTGGCAAAAGGTCACCCTGCAGCACCTGGCCTCGCACACCTCGGGCGTGCCCGACAGCCGTGACCGCAGCGACCGCGACAAGTGTATCTATGCCGATGATGCCTCGTCAGCCGCCTACTTCCCCTCGGTCACCTCCACCAAGTTTGAGCCCGGCACCGACTACGATTACCTCAATCCGTCGTTTCTGCTGCTGGCCCGGGTAATAGAGAAATGCAGCGGCATGCCGTTTGTAGAATGGCAGCAGAAACACATATTTGATGCCGCCGGCATGAATCACACATATTACTTCGATCCGGCCGAGCATCCTGCCGATACCGCCCACGGTTACCAACCCGTCAACGATAAATGGGAGGAATACGACTATGGCGAGGAGACTTTTTTCGCTACCCGCCCCGACGGAGGAGTTTATTCCACGGCACGCGACATGCTAAGCTGGGAAAAGGCCCTGAGCCACGGCACACTGCTTGAGCCCTGGCTGCTGGCCAAAGCCTACAGCCCCGTGGTCAAAGTGAGCGGCAGCCCATGGTGTGACTACCAGAACCGCCCTGATACCCACTATGCCCTGGGATGGTTTGTAGACACCACCCCGGGGCGCCCGGTGAAGGTGTATCACACGGGCGACAACGGCGGATTCCAGGCCTACGTGGCCAAATATCCCGAGACAGGCCTCAAGATCATAGTGCTGGAGAATCGCCATGATAAAGACCGGTGGCAGATGGCCCTTGACATTGACTCGATAATGCTGCAAAGATGATGATAGAAGTCACGGATATCAAGATGCCGGGGCTGGAGGTCTACTCCGGTCTCACCGAGGCACAGCTGCGCAACCGGCTGTCGCCCTCCGACGCGCTGTTTATCGCAGAGAGCCCCAAGGTGATAAGGGTGGCACTCGATGCCGGCTATGAGCCCGTGTCGCTGCTCGCCGAGCGGCGGCATATCACAGGCGACGCCGCCGATATAGTGGAGCGTTGTGCCGGAATCCCTGTCTATTCAGGTGAGCGCGAAGTGCTTGCCAGTCTCACAGGCTATACCCTCACGCGCGGTGTGCTATGCGCGATGCGCCGGCCCGCAGCCCCGCCCCTCGACAAGATATGCCAGGGAGCGCGCCGGGTGGCGGTGATACACGGAGTGGTCGATTCTACAAATATAGGGGCGATATTCCGCTCGGCGGCGGCCCTCGGCATAGACGCCGTGGTGGTCACGCCCGACTCTTGCGATCCGCTCAACCGCAGGGCCGTGAGGGTATCGATGGGGAGTGTGTTTCTCGTGCCCTGGACATGGAGCGACGCTCCGCTCTCCGAGCTGTCAGCGTTAGGATTCACTACAGTGGCCCTGGCCCTTACAGACAAATCCGTGAGCATCGACTCACCCCAGTTCACCGGGATACCCCGCATGGCCATAATCCTGGGCACGGAGGGCGACGGGCTGCCTGCGGCGGCTATCGGGGGTGCCGACTACGTGGCGCGCATACCTATGGCCCACGGTGTTGACTCGCTGAATGTCGCCGCAGCCTCGGCCGTGGCCTTCTACGCTCTTACGAAATGATATGGCACGCTTCAGATTCAGGCAGTTTGAGGTAGATGACGGCGGATGCGCCATGAAAGTTGGCACCGACAGCGTGCTGCTCGGCTCATGGTGTGAATGCGACAACATGCACCGTGTGCTCGACCTGGGAGCCGGCAGCGGACTGCTCGCTCTGATGATAGCCCAGCGCGCACCCCGAGCAATCATCAGAGCCATAGAGATCGACCCCGAGGCGTGTGCAGCGGCAGCGGCCAATTTCGCCGCATCGCCGTGGAGCGACAGACTCACCGCAATCTGCGGCGACGCACTCACCGGCCCGGCCGAGGTTAACCCCGACCTGATAATATGCAATCCGCCGTTTTTTACCGGCGGTATGCAGTCGCCGGACTCCCGGAGGGCCCTGGCCCGACATTCAGGCGGACTGAGCCCGGAGTCGGCAATCGACCTGGCTGCACGTATCCTGTCACCCACCGGCAGCCTGGCTATGGTGACGCCGGCTGATTACGCCGACAGCCTGCTGTTCCATGCCGAAATGCAGCGGCTCAACCTATGGCGACGCTGCGAGGTCACCACCTCAGGCAGCAAGCCTTCACGACTGCTCTGGCAATGGGGCAGAGAGGCGCGACCGGTAGAGATTACCTCACTCAGCGTGCGCCATGCCGGAGCCCTCACTCCCGACTATACCGCCCTCACTTCGGCTTTCTATCTCTGAACTGCGCTGTTGCGGGTATGAGCCGGAATCACTACCTTTGCACACGACAGGCATATTCACACTAAAAAAACAACTGATGTATTTCCAGGGTATAATAATAGCCATCTCCACCTTTTTGATCATAGGTGTGTTTCATCCGGTAGTAATTAAGACCGAGTATCACTTCGGCACACGTCCGTGGCCGGTGTTCCTGATCATCGGGCTGGCAAGCATCGCGGCAGCTCTATTCATAGAGAATGTGCTGGTATCATCGCTGCTCGGAGTATTCGGCGCGTCATCTCTGTGGACGATCGGCGAACTGTTCGAACAGAAAAAACGCGTAGAGCGCGGATGGTTTCCTAAAAAGCCGAAATAATTACCGGCCAGCCGACCAATCACTTATAACGATACAGCCCCACACGTTGCATACCCCACTGCCCGTGCGGGATACGCACATGCCGACCCTGATGAGTCTGATCACCGCCCAGATGCCGTAAGGTCACCGGCTCTCCGTCAATTATCTCCACCTCATCGCAGCTGAGTATCCCGATACGCTCATCGCCGGGGTGCCACTCACTGCCAGACCGTGCCGGAGTGAATGTCAGCACCACATCCGACCCTATCACCAGATAATCCTCGACACCCAGACGGATGAGCATACAGGCGGCCTCGGGCCATACACTGTCGCGTGACTGAGGCTCCCATCCCAGCGAAAGGCTGTGTCGCACTGTGACACGCACACCGTCAGGGGTAATGATTTCGGCCTCACGGTTTTCATTGTCGAGCAGCACGGCATCGAGCGAACCTGTGCCCTGGTTACTGAGTATCAACGGCTGGGCCTGACGCAGCAGTCGGTAGGCCGAAGCGAGAGGCGACAGCGATGACGGGCCTCCGCCAAAAGTATTCAGCTGATCGTCGCTGCTGAGGTCGACATTACGCCAGTCATTCGCCTTCTCCCGGGCCTGCAGAGGATAATCCTCGATGCTGAACGGACAGAACCCCATAGCATGATGGTGGCCGAAGGCATACAGCGCATACATGGCATCGCGGTCTTCGAGGCGTATCTCCGGAATGAACAAGGGATTATCATCACGGTGATATCTGTCGCACCATCCGGCCAACCCTTTGTCATACAGATCAAGACCGAGTACATCTATGTCGGGCGCACCGCAATGCCATATATCAATCAACTGTATAAGCGGACCACCCGAAGGATACTGACCGGGAGTGCGGCCGCGGCTGTCAAGAGCCACGTTGACAAACATAGGCAGGTCGTAGACAGCGCGCGCTCTCGATGCCATCTCTCCGGCGTAGTTGGCGTAAGTCCACGTCTGGAAGATCTCCTCACCATACATGTCGTCACCAAACATACCGGCCCATGAGTCGGTGCCGTCGCCTTTGTCGAGCTGTTGCTGCAGATGCGGATGCAGACGGCTACGGTTGGCCGCTATATATTCCTTAAGCCGGTCGGGCACCTTGTCTCGGTAGGCCTTGTCCGCAATGGCGGAATGGTCGCGGGGCGACTCTATCATTCCCATCTCGTTCTCCACCTGCACCATTATCACCGTGTGGTCAATATCATTGTCCCTCAGATACTCCATTACCTTACATAGAGCTCGCGAATCGGCATCGAGGGCAGCTGTGCTGAGGGCTGTCACCTCCTCGACGGGCTTGCCATCTGAGGTGACAGCGCGCGGAAAACGCCGCGTATCGGTCTTCACCCAATCGGGCGCGTAGCAGCTCATGCTGTTTTTCCACAGCCCGAACCATAGGAGCGCCACCTTGAGGTCGGCGTTACGTGCCTCATCGAGGATACTCCCCACTATCGACATATCGAATTCGCCCTCAAGGGGCTCGACCATACGCCATGACACCGGCACAAGCACCGTGTTGAGACCAAGATCGCGCAGGTGTGGAAAGATGCGCCGCAGGTCGGCCGCCGTCGATGCCGACGAGTTGCCGAGCTCGCCGCCTATCATCAGCATAGGCGTAGCATCGACACAGATACGGGCATGATCACCATAATTGTCAAGGATTACCCGGGGCATGGCCACAAGGGCCGATGCGAGCGCAAGTGCGGCCGCCATCAATTTTTTTGGTGGGAATATTTTCACGGTCAGGAGATATGATGGGATAGGAATCAGCGGAAGGTGTAGGTGATGTAGGCGGTGGCCGGCTCGGCATCATCGTAGCTGGCCCTCGTGAACTTATGTGCGCGGATCTCACGCTCGATACTGCTCTTTACTCCGGCATCCGTCGCCGCCGGGGGAGTGCCGCCGGTCACTGTTACCGACACCACACGCCCGGTCTTGTCGATTTTCACGGTGAGGTTGACACTGCCGGTGACAGTGCTGCGCACCGAGCCGTAGGCGGGGATTATCCATCCGCCTCCCACCTTGCCGCGGCCTGTGCCTGTGGTGGTGGATGACTGGTTGCTGTTGCTGCCCGAATTACCCTTGTCGGATGTATTCGATGTGTTGGAGTTGTGTTTGCCGAAAGCGCGGGCCACCTCGTCGTTGGCCAGATTGTTCTCCTTGCGCTTGGGCGGCTGCGGCTTCTCCTCCTTGGGTTTGTTGGGCTGTCCCTTGGGCTTCTCGGGCTTAGGTTCCTCCTTCACCTTTACAGGCGACGGCTCCGGCGATTTGGCCACCGGATGCTTCTCTCCCTGCGGCCCTGAGTTATCGAGGTCGGTGCCGGCCGCGGGGGCGGCCTGCGACTCATTCTTTACCGGCTCGTCAAGATGAGCTTCGGCCCGACTCTCGTCAGGAGCCACCGGATCGGCCAGAGGCTCAAGCACATCCACAAACTCCTCCTCGGGCTCCACGAGCACTATCTCCCCCTTCTCTTTCTCCTTAAGCTCCGCCATATCGATGCGCAGCTTGAAGAGATACAGAAAGAGAAACAGACCCGTGGCGATAAGCACGGTTGCGACGGCGGCTATGAGTCTGGCGTTATTATCTTTCATCATTGATAGTACTGTATGGCCCGGTGGTCAGTATTATTGTTGTGATTTTGCTGGAGCATCCTCACCGGACTTGACGGATGGCGTGGTGGCGAGCACCATCTTTATGCCGTTGGCAGAGCCGGCCGAGAGCACATTCACGATATTGGCATACCGGGTGTTTTCGTCGGCGTATACAGCTACGGCAGCCTGTGTGGTGTCCTGGGCGAGCGACACCTTGAGGTATTCGGCCAGGGCGTCGGTATCGTCAAACGGCACGGCGTCGCCCTCGGCGTATGCCGCCGATATATTGCCGATTGAATCGACATAGACACGGGTCGACGGCTTTATGGTCGACTGCTCTGAGCTCTGTGGCAAGGTGATGTCGAGACCTGTGGGAAACACAAACGTCGAAGTCACCATAAAGAATATCAGCAGCAGGAAGATCACGTCGGTCATCGACGACATCGAGAACGTGGCTTCCACGCGGTTTTGTTGCTTGAGTGACACTGTAGTGATGTTTTTCCGGGTTTATACTGGTCAGCGAGCCGGCTCGTTGAGCAGGTCCATAAATTCCATTGTCTTGGCCTCCATCAGGTTCATCACCTTGTTGACCCTCACCACAAGATAATTGTAGGCGAATAGGGCGATGATGCCGACGATAAGTCCGGCTACCGTGGTGACAAGGGCCGTGTAGATACCGGCTGAGAAATCACCGATGGTGGCCGAGTTGCCGGTGCGGGCGATGGTCATGAAGGCCTGTACCATACCTATCACGGTGCCGAGAAATCCGATCATCGGTGCTCCGGCGGCTGTCGTGGCAAGCCACGGCAATCCTTTCGAGAGGGAGGCCACCTCGAGGTTGCCGGTGTTTTCGATGGCCACGAGCACATCATTCATCGGGCGTCCGATACGCTTGATACCTTTCTGGATAAGACGTGAGTAAGGCGAATCCGTGCCTTCGCACAGGCGCATGGCGCTGTCGAGCTCGCCACGGTGTATGTATTCGCTGATGCGGTTCATAAACGATTTGTCTACGTGAGCGGCCTTGCCTATCACGATCGAGCGCTCGATAAAGATGAAAATGCTGATGAGCGCGAGCAGCGCCAGAGGCACCATGATCCAGCCTCCGGCCAGACACAGCTGCCATATAGATACGTATTCGGGATTGTTCATTATTTTACGGGGTTTCCGGGGTTGGACGGTGATTATTTATTCGTTGGTTTCAGACATTCCTTATAGCGGCGGATGGTGTCCTCGAGGCCGAGGTAGAGAGCGTCGGCCACAAGCGCGTGGCCTATCGACACCTCGTTGAGATACGGCATCATGGCGGCGAAATAGCCGAGGTTGGCGAGCGAGAGGTCATGGCCGGCGTTTACTCCGAGCCCGCACTTGCGGGCGGCTACGGCAGCCTCGACATACGGAGCCACGGCGGCTGCGGGATCGCCATCATAATTATCGGCGTAAGCCTTGGTGTAGAGCTCCACGCGGTCGGCTCCGGCCTTGGCGGCCAGACGTATCATCGCGGGATCGGGATCCACGAATACCGATGTGCGGATACCGGCCTCGCGTAGCCTGTCGATTATCGCGGACAGGAAGTCGAGATTGGCCGCCACATCCCATCCGGCCGATGATGTCAGCGCGCCGGGCGCATCCGGCACCAGTGTCACCTGCTCGGGCTTGACCTTGAGTACCAGGTCGAGAAAGCCGGGTGTAGGGTTGCCCTCGATATTGAATTCTGTCTTTACCAGCGGACGCAGCCTGTACACATCGTCATAGCGTATGTGCCGCTCATCGGGGCGTGGATGCACGGTGATACCGTCAGCGCCGAATCTCTCGCAGTCGACCGCCACACGCTGCACATCAGGCACATTCTCTCCCCTGGCATTGCGCAGAGTGGCTATCTTATTGATATTTACACTCAGATGAGTCATCTTGTATATGTGCTAAAACAAACTTTTTGTTACTATATAGTGTTGTCTTTAATAAGAAATATGTTAACTTTGTATTCTCAATGCAAAAATAGTGAGAAATTATTATATGACGAAAGATTTAACACCAAAAGATTTGATAATATCCGATTTTGATACGCTTTTTCCGCATCTCGACGACGAAAGCTACATCCTGATCGGATGCCGCTCCACTGACTACAGCGCATCCATGATAGCGCGCGCTGTGGAGGACTGCAACGCGCAGGTGCTGAATCTCAATGTCACCGCGCTGCCCGGCGACAACAACGATCTGGTGGTATCGCTAAGGGCCAATCACCGCGACCCGTCATCCATCGTGCGCTCGCTGGGCCGCTACGGCTTCGACGTGATAGACGCGGCTCCCGGACGCGCATCCGACGCCGACACCATGCGCGTAAGGGCCAACGAGCTGCTGCGCTATCTCGAGCTCTGACACCGCGCCGTCTCATTAAAAATCAAAGTCCATATTTCTTAAAAATTTTTCAATTCCACATATATGATAGTAGCCATTTACGGCAGCCGCAGACAGGAGGATAATATCGAAGCCATACGCTCGTTCTTCGAGACACTTGAGAGTCACGGTGTTGAGATAATCATGCACCGCAATCTCTACAACTCCCTGCTGCAGCTCATGCCTACAGCCCTGCAATATGTAAGGCGCGTGGTGGACAACGACTATTTTCAGGCGGATGTGGCCGTGAGCTTCGGCGGTGACGGCACATTCCTGCGTACGGCCATGTGGGTAGGCGACAAGGAGATACCCATCGTGGGTGTCAACACCGGTCACCTCGGATTCCTCACCACGGCTCAGGTTGACGAGCTCCCCGAGGTCGCCAATGACATCCTCTCGTCCAACTACACCATCGAGCCCCGCCAGGTGATCGAGGTGGTGTCGCCGAGATTGTCTACATGGCCCTTCGCACTCAATGAAGTGGTGGTGTCGAAATATGACACTTCTTCCATGGTGGTGGCCGACACATCGATCAACGGCCGTCAGCTCGCATCATATCGTGCCGATGGCCTGATCGTGGCTACCCCGACCGGCAGCACCGCCTACAATCTGTCGGTCGGAGGCCCCATCCTGCAACCTCTCACTCCGGTATGGGTGCTGTCGCCGATCTCTCCCCACTCGCTGAGCATGCGTCCGCTGGTGATCGCCAACAATGCCGAGGTGGAAATCAAGGTGAGCTCACGCGCCACGGGGTTTCGCCTCACCCTCGACGGACGCACCGGCGCCCTACCCGTCGGGTCGGTCATAAAGCTGCGCCTGGCGCCATTCCGCATACATCTCATCTGCCGCAAAGGCCACGAATTCCCCATACCCCTGCACAACAAGCTCTTCTGGGGTGTCAACGGTATCTGACCATGCCGGGATATATCGTGAAATCGGGTCACTATCAGCTCGAAGAGCTCGGGCTGGTACACATCACCGTAAGGAGCAATTGCCGTAAGGTGGTGGCGCGGTGGCGCGATGGCGCTATGCGTGTCACCGCTCCGCTCAATATCCCTTACGACGAACTGATGTCCATACTGCGCCGTATGGCCCCGCGTATCGAGAAGGCACGGCCTGAATCGGTCTACCATCCGGGCCTTGAGCTCGACTTCGGCGAGCTCAAGGTGTCGCTCACCACACAAGAAATCAAGCCCGACCGGATGATCGCCAATATCGACCACGGCCACGGCACTATCGCCGTGGGCTCGGCATGGAGCTTTGACGAGCCCGATACCGTGAAGACCATCAACAGGTTTATCTGCCGTATGGCACAGGGCATCGCCCCGCAGGTGCTGATTCCGCGCGCCCGCGAGGTGGCGCGGCAGGTGGGCCGCACTCCCGCGCTATGGACGATATCGCACGGCCACCGTGTGCTGGGTCACTGCAACTCCCGGCGCGAGATAGCCCTCTCCTACGCCCTGATATTTTTCCCTACGCACCTGCGCGATTACGTCATATGCCACGAGCTGGCCCACCTCTCCGAGATGAACCATTCGCCGCGCTTCCACGCCATCTGCGACCGCTACTGCGGCGGCCGCGAAAAGGCCCTCATCGCCGAGCTCAAGGCCTGGCGTTGCCCCGTCCTCTCCTGAGATCCGTGGCCTCCCATCACAGATATCATACAATGAGGTCGCGTCCGTGATTAAACTCGCCTCTATTTTTAGGGTTAATTTTTGTTAAATTTATGAAGGGGGTAATTTTTATTAAAAAATATTCGGTATCTTTACGCCAGATTGGATTATAATACCAAATATCAAAATTTCACCCCTATATGCAAAATCTAATACTCAAAAGCAGGCGGTTGACAGTCTGTGCCATAACTCTCGCTGCGGCTGTCACCTCATGCAGCAACCACGACTTTGACAACGGCTATTCCGACAGAGACGACATCGGTAACGACCACAAGGAAGCCTTCACCAAAGCTTTCATCAACGAGTTTGGCCTGTTCAAGGGGCAACCTTACAGCGCCGCCATGTATACAGGAGTGACCGTGCGCACCGCTGAGCCCACAGTCATCAACGTCTTCGCCGACATCGACGGTCAGCGTTTCATCTTCGCCTCGTTGGGCTCGGTCACCGGCAAACAGTCGATTCCCGTAACCGTACCCTCTCAGGTCACAGAGCTGATAGTAGAGGCTGACGGCGAGGAGCACATAGTGAAAATCGGCGGCGAGCTCGACCTCACGAAAACAGCAAGCCGCGCCGCAGCAGAGCCTATTTTTGTTGATAAAGTAGAGGCACTCAAAGATTTTGAAATCGTGCCTGTGCCGGATGCCTACCGCGAGATTGGACTCAACGGCTCACAGCTACGCGGCTCATGGCTCGGATACGAGACCACCAGAAATAACAGCTTCCATATCTTTGACTCCGAACATAACTTTGAAACTGGCGAAGACCATAGTATGTATCTGTTCAGCCGTATTTATGCATCGAAAATAGATGAGGCAAGTGACTTTACCATCTATCCCTTGTATTGGCGTGAAAACATTTACGGAGAAGACGATTACATGCTCGGTATCTACTATTATCATAACGATTATAAATATTCCAACGGCTCTAAGGAAGTCAAAATGATCGATCTGGATGATTTTGACCTCAAGAGCGCGATTTCATTCAGGAAGACCGGTTCTGACGAGTATGTGATAAGCCAGCACGGGCAGGCATACGATGTCAGGAATTTAGGTAATGATGACTCCGGTCATTTCAAAGGCTATCACATAAAGATGAAAAATGTGCTGTCAGGTGGCACCTCCCCCTTACACCGGATTGGATTCTACATCAAATCAGGGCTCAAGGATACCTACACACCCGGAAAAGGACGCGATTTCACACACATTTCTTTCATGGGTAACATGCTCAACGCTTATGAGTGGGGCAACAAGTATTGGGACACGCCAGTCAATAAAATTATGAACAGCTATAGCGGGGCGGTGCTGGCATCAACCACTGTCACCAAGTATGAAACTGATTTTCCCGAACACATAGATGGACTGGAGGGTATAATCAACGATACCAGAGTCACATCTGATTATTATTACTTTATCATAGGTTTCACATCGCAGCCTGACAGACCTTTTGCCGACTGTCCTGACTACAGCGATGTGGTCTTAGCCCTCACGTTCAAATCAATGACCTACGGCGTGGAGTCGCCCGGCTCAGGAAAGACATACGGTACATACCCCTGGTATCTCGCCTGTGAGGATCTTGGTAGCACCGACGACTGGGACTTCAACGACCTTGTGGTCACGGTCTATGATCTCACCACAGACCTTTCGCGCCCATATATGTCGACCAACACCTACTTCCCGATCCCGTCATACCCGGTGCGCCGCATCACCGTGGTGCCGCGCGCCGTCGGCAGCACCCTCCCCATATACCTCATGTATGAGGGCGACGTGAGGGATGACTCCACCGAAGAGACATTCGCATCCGTTGTCAACGCCACATTCACGAGTGGCACCTTCGTGGTGGGCACGGAGATGCACGAATGGCTGGGCGAGTCAGACTATACCAAGATGCTCAACACAGGTGACAACAACGGTTATGACGGTTGCGCCGTCAGCTTCTGTATCCCGCTGGCCGGCCCCGAACTGGCTGATTTCGATTACAGCAATGTGCCTCAGGAGGTAGGTAAGGCCAACGAATCCATCCGCAGATTCTGGGTGCTTGTTGACAAAGAAGACGAGATGCGCGCCCAGCTCTCCAACCCCGCCTTTGACCGCACACCGCTGCAGCCTGAATACACCGGAAACATGACAAAAGTGTCGAGACATGTCTCTCAGACCGAGAATGTGCTCAAGCCCTTCAGTGGCAAATTGGGAGCCGGCTCATACAAGGTGTCTCCCCCCTCCGGCAACGGGGACGTGCCTAAGATGCTGATGTGCCAGTACAGCTGGCGCTGGGTCAAGGAGCGCGCCAATATCTCCGACGCCTACTCATCGTTCCTTGACTGGGTGGCAGGTAACCGCACCCGTTGGCACGGTAATCCCGCACCGGGTGAAAGCACCAATGGCCAGAACGAGAATCTGCTCTGCGACCCGGTCGACGTAAACTGGATGCAATAATGCCCGGTATAAAGACCGGTTAATTATCAGTAAAACCGCTGATAGGCCGGGATTTGGGCTTGCATTATAAATATTGTGGATTCACCTATCGATACGTATCGATAGGTGAATCCACAATATTTATAATGGTATTTCCCGGCAGGAAAAGATTCCGTAGACAGATATATGGCTCTGTATCAAGATTCAAAATTTGTAGGACATGCCTTTGGCATGTTTTATAAGAGCACAATGATACTCAGTGATACATCGCAAAGCGATGTCCCTACATTTTTTGATACACCCTTGCCGCTGGATCTTAGCTGGATGTCACGCAGATCTTTTGTGGATTCATTGTGGTAGGGACAATCGATACATGCGGTACATAATAAAAATCCTGCGTTACGATCTGCCTCAATCCCGCGACGGCTCGTCAGAGCCTATAAATCCCGCCTTCGGAACACTTCCCCATCCATCTTCTTAAAAAAATATCTGCTCTGCCCCTCAATAATTGGAGTTTTCAACCGCATAGCTTATTTTTGCTCTTGACAGCTGAGAGTAAACAGTTGACCCTACAGTTTTTTCATGAGCAAGACATACGCCAAATTCCGCACACCGGGCTCCATCGTGAGTATGCTTGGTGATCCCACCATAATTAAAGAGTCCATTAGCGAATAAAGACCGTAAAATTGACATATTGATATTGAAGTCGTTTAAGCTTATTACAAAATGTTATTTTGAATAAGCTTAAACGACTTCAATTGCACATTCACGAAAAATTATTATTTTTGCGAAAAATAATAATTGAATTTCTTTTACCCGCCGATATATCGATAATGTATCCTCAGGATGTAATCAACGCCCTTTATTCCGACTGACATCTATATGTGATGCTGACGACAATGACATCAAGCAGGATGAGTATAACTATGACAACTATATTTTTGAGGTTAAATCAGTGAGAATTCCCTCAATGTCATGGTCTTTATTCCCCGGAATGTATTTGGATAACTTTCCTTGTAGGTGACCACCATCTTCTCATAATTGTCGGGAATCTCAGCGAGATTCCCGTATTCCCGCTCTGCCGTCGCTTTATCCGACACCGTCATGGCCACCTGCACATATATCCTTTCTCCATCCTTCTCCGCTACGAAATCGATCTCCTTGCCTCCGGTGAGCACACCCGTCTTCACATCATAGCCCCGCACTCTCAGGTGGTTGTATACCGCGTTCTCCATCACGCCGGATATGTCGTGCGGTCTGAATCCCACAATCGAATTACGGATTCCAAGATCTTCAAAATAATACTTCTCTCCGATTTCAAAAAATCGTTTTCCCTCTATATCCCATCTCCTCGATTTGCTGACGATGAACGCCTCCTCCAGATATCCCGCATAAGCAAGCACACTTCCCACTGTTGATGACACACGCTGTGATTTGAGATAGTCGGCAATTTTTTTTGCCGTGAATATCTGCCCGATATTGTCGGCAATGAACAGCAACAGCCGTTGGAGGAAATCATTGTTACGCAACGAGTGACGGCTCACTATGTCACGGTACACTACCGCATCGGTGATTCCGGATATATATTCGCCCCAGGTGGCTAACTGCGGTAGGTTGACAAGATATGGCAGTCCACCGTATCTGAGATACTCTGTCATCGCATCATCACTGTCATACATCTTATGAAATTCGAGGAATTCCGGATAACAAAGCGGGTGTACCTGCATTTCGATACTCCGGCCTGCAAGTCTCGACGCCATCTCGCCTGACAGCATCCTGGAGTTGCTGCCGGTGATGTAAATATCGTTGGCAGGATTGATATTGAGCGATCGTACCACCTTTTCGAAATCTGCCACCTCCTGCACCTCGTCTATGAAGATATAGTTTTTTTGTCCCTCCTTGATACGGGCCGTGATCTCAGTATGCAATGAGTTGGCATCATTAATATGTGAGAATGAAAAATCCTCCAGATCAATAGTTATGATATTTCCGGCAGGATCAGTTTCCCGGATATATTGCGCAAGGCTTCGCAGTATATAGCTCTTGCCCACACGTCGCTGGCCCGTTAACACCTTTATCAGGTTTTTTCCGATATAAGGAATCAATCTATCAAGATATATGGGTCTCTTGATAATCTCCAAAGTTTCATCCATAACAAAAACTTTCATCAAAGTCCATAAAAGTTTTCGTTATAACGAAAACTTTTCGCAAAGTTACAAAATATTTCCTCACGACAATCCATCTTCTTAAAAAAATCTCTGCGCCTCTGCGCGAGACCCGCGACAGGTAAGGATGACGTATGGATGGTAACACGCGAAAACATTTGAAAACGCACAAAAACCGAGGCCATGGCCTCGCAGCATGGTTATCCCTAATCCGCCTGTTGACACCTAATTACC
>CAZBWZ010000015.1:0-31527 GCA_964495725.1 uncultured Bacteroides sp. | reverse complement strand
CTGTCACACTACTCTGACGTTACCGCCAGCTCGCATTTCGGGAGTACGATGCTCTATGTTGCCCGGACTTTCCTCTGCCGGCAGTTGCCGGCAGCGACGAGCCCCCCGACGACGGAAGCCTTGTAATATTTTTATTTAGTATATGCTCTTACGATGCCGCGAGTAGATGATTTAATAAAATCGATGATGACATCGCGCTCTTTGCTGGGAGGTAGCTCAGTCTCAAGGCGAGTGACCGCGTCTGAGAAATTCTCGCCTGATTTGTATACGATACGATAGGCTTCCTGAATTGTCTCGAGCTCTTCGTTTGTGAATCCACGCCGGCGAAGACCGATACTGTTGATTCCCATAAACGAAATGGGCTCATGTGCGGCGATAGCGTATGGGGGAATGTCCTTGTTGATAAGGGCTCCACCTTGAATCATGACATGAGAGCCGAGGTGACAGAATTGATGGACAAGAGTGCCACCGCCTACTACTGCATAATCATCAATAACGACCTCACCGCCGATCTGGCTGGCATTGGACATGATGACATGGTTGCCGACGGCGCAGTCATGAGCCACATGGCAATAAGCCATGATAAGGCAGTTGCTGCCTACCGTTGTCTTTCCCTTTGAAGCAGTGCCGCGATGTATGGTGACACATTCGCGGATTGTGGTATTGTCACCAATAATGGCTATTGTGTATTCACCTTTGAACTTGAGATCCTGAGGTTCACCGGCAATCACTGCGCCGGGAAATATCCTGCAGTTGCGCCCGATACGGGCACCGGATTTTATTGTGACGTTGCTGTCAATCACTGTGCCTTCACCGATCTCAACATCATCTTCGATGGTGGAGAACGGTCCTATGACCACCGAGGGGTGAATCTTGGCTCCGGGATGTACACAAGAAAATTTGTGTTGCATTATTAAAATAATTAGTCGTCAGATTAATATAGTATAATATGACATGTCACCATATGAGGTGACATGTCATGAATATCAGTATTTTATCTATTCTTGATCAGCTGTGCCATGAATTCACATTCACACACAAGTTTGTCACCTACAAAGGCACGGCCTTTCATAACAGCGCATCCGCGTCGGAATTCAGTAAGGAATGAGACATGGAAGATGAGGGTATCACCCGGCACTACCTTCTGCCTGAATTTTACATTGTCGATCTTCATGAAATATGTAGAGTAGCTTTCCGGATCGTCTACAACACCAAGTACGAGCAGACCGCCTGTCTGAGCCATGGCCTCTATCTGGAGTACGCCGGGCATCACAGGCTCTTCAGGAAAATGTCCCTGGAAGAAAGGCTCATTGGTGGTGACATTCTTTACACCGACGATATAGTTGGTGCCTCGTTCAATGATCTTGTCTACAAGCAAGAAAGGATAGCGGTGGGGGAGATGGTGGCGTATCTGCACATTATCCATCAATGGTGTGGCGTTGGGATCGTAGATAGGAGCCTGTATCTCCTGACGCTTGATGTCGCGACGGATGAGTTTGGTGAATTTGCTGTTGATGGCGTGACCCGGCTTTGTGGCTATGATCTTGCCTTTGAGGGGACGGCCGATAAGGGCCATGTCGCCTACGACGTCGAGCAACTTGTGACGAGCCGGCTCGTTGGGAGCCATGAGGTCGAAGTCGTTGATGTAACCATACTCAGACACTTTACGTGTGGGTACGCCTACAAGAGATGCGATATGGTCGAGGCACTCCTGAGAGAGGGGGGAGTCGTATATCACAATGGCATTGTCAAGATCACCTCCCTTGATGAGATTGGCATTCAGGAGAGCTTCAATTTCACGAACGAAAACAAATGTACGAGAAGAAGCGATTTCTTTTTCAAAATCCGCGATATGCTCAAGTGATGCATATTGATTCATCAACACGGGAGAGTCGAAGTTGATCTTCACCTCTACAGAAAATTCATCATCAGGAAGCACCATGATTTTTGAGCCGGTCTCTTCGTTGACGACCTCCATCTTGCGCTTCACCACATAGTATTCTTTGTCGGCATCCTGCTCGACAATGCCTACGCGGTTGATTTCCTCTACAAAGATACGTGAGCTGCCATCGAGAATCGGTACCTCGGGTGCATTGACTTTGATAAGGCAGTTGTCGATACCGAGAGCGTAGAGAGCCGCCATTGAATGCTCGATTGTTGATACTGTCACATCGTTAGAACGGATTACCGTTCCACGGTTACTTTCGATGACGTTTTCGGCAAGCGCGTCGATAATAGGCTCGCCGGGAAGATCGACACGTTGGAATTTGTATCCGTGATTGACGGGAGCAGGGCAGAACTCGGCTTCAATCTGCAGGCCGGTGTGCAGTCCTTTGCCTTTGACGGTAAATGAATCTTTAAGTGTAAGCTGCTTCATATAGTGGGGTGTGATATTTTTTCTGATTGGATTATTATTTCTGAAGATTGGCTATTGATTTCTCAATGTCATCGACGCGGTCGAACAGAGGACGGAGACGTTTGAGCAGAGCAACCTGACGGGCAAAGTCGAGTGCGGGAATGCCGGGTGTGCCCAGGAGGGAGGAACCGTCCTTTACGGAGTTGGGAATGCCACTCTGGGCTCCAAGTTTGACGTTATCGCCTATCGAGATATGTCCGGCAATACCCACTTGTCCGCCGAACATGCAGCTTCTGCCTATATGGGCTGATCCGGCTATGCCGACTTGCGATGCCATTACCGTATTTTCGCCGACGGTAACATTGTGGGCAATCTGTATGAGGTTGTCGAGCTTTACTCCCTTGTGGATAGTTGTAGAGCCCATGACAGCCCTATCGATACAGGTGTTTGCCCCGATTTCGACATTGTCCTGGATAATCACATTGCCGAGCTGGGGGATTTTGTTGTAGACTCCTTCTTTGTCAGGCGCAAAGCCGAAGCCATCGGCTCCGATCACTGCACCGGCGTGTACGATGCAGTTGCATCCGATTTTGCAGTCGTGATAGATCTTAACCCCAGGATAGAGCACTGTGTTTTCGCCGATCTCAACATTTTCACCGATGTAGGTGTTAGGGAAAATTTTTACACCGGCTGCTATCTTAACATTCTTGGCTATATAAGCAAAAGCGCCCACGTATGCATCTTCGGGCACGATAACACCGTCGGCAATGAACGAGGGCTGCTCAATACCGGAGGGAAGATGGTGAGTTGCCTTGTCTACCATCTCAAGGAGCTGAGCAATAGTGCCATAAGGGTCATCAACCCTGATCAAAGTGGCTTTTATTTCTGATTCCGGTACGAAATCATTGCTTACAAGTACTACTGAGGAACCAGTGTTGTAAATATAGTGTTCGTATTTCGGATTGGCCAGAAAAGAGATGGCTCCGGGATGACCTTCTTCGATTTTAGCGAAAGAGTTGACTGTGACATTACCGTCACCTTCAACTGTGCCATGCACCATGGATGCGATTAAATTAGCTGAGAATTCCATTATAAGCTATCTAACGAAAATTTTTGCAAATTTCGTAAATTTTTTTGAATTAATCGATTATTGCATGATGAAAAATCGCAGAATGTATGATTTGAGGTGCAATAATGGCAAAGATTGGTGTTATAATAGCGAAATTCCGGAGTCGCTGAGTGTAATCTTGCGCTGTTTGTAGAGAAGACCTACCGCTTTTTTGAAGTCCTTTTTTGAGCATCCAAACATCTGCTTGATGTCATCGGGCGAAGATTTGTCGCAGATATGTATGTGACGTCCATGAGTTAGGAGAATGTTAACGATTTTATCTGCGAGGCTCACAGTTCTTCGTTCAGCGCGGTCTGATAGGATGAGGTCAAGCTTGCCATCAGTTCTGACATTATTGACATATGCCTCAATCTCATTTTCAATCTCTACAGGTGAAAATATCTGGTTGTCATATATCATGCCCTGATGCAGATTGTCAACTATGCAAACATACCCAATCGGTGTGTGCTTGACGACGAGAGCTTTGACGCGATCTCCTCTTTTATAGTGCGGGAGTACATTGCCAAGGAATTTTTCGGTCTTGGCAGAGGCAACAACCCGTTGGGTAGTATTATCAAGGTATACGTAGACAAAGTATATGCCTCCGCGACGCATAATTTGCTTCTGTTCGCTGTGAGGCACCAGTAGCTGTTTGGCTTCGAGCCCCCAGTCGAGGAAAGCCCCGACAGAGTTGGTATCCGCAACCTGTAGGAATGCGAATTCGCCTACCGTGGCAAACGGATGTTCTGTAGTGGCTATGAGTCGGTCTTTAGAATCTGTATATACGAATACCTCAACAGTGTCTCCCGGGGCAGCCTCGTTGTCGAGAAATTTGGCCGGAATCAGTATCTCGGTGCCATCTCCTCCATCGAGATAGGCCCCGAAGTCGACCAAACGATTTATTTTTAGTTGGTTGTATTGTCCGATTTTTAACATTGCATCATATTTTTATATAGAGAGGTCTGAAACGCCTAAATTACCCGGTGCGCTAAGAATATGGTAGATCAGTTCGCGAAACAGATTATATTCCTCCTGTCTCGAGCCGTTGCCTTTACTCCATGCATCAAACTTGCGGAGAGCCCAGATGATTTCAATTATCTGGAATGCGTTATAATAGCGCATCCCGTCGCGAAACTTCCTTAGCTGCCACTCACTTTTGAGACCGAGTTCTTTCATCAGGCCATCATTTGATTTATCCTGTGTATATATAGCAACAAGCAGATCAGAGAAATAGTTGAAAATTGACGCAATGATTCTCGGAGTAGGATTCGCTTTTGGATTAGCGGCGTAATATTCAGTGATTCTCATCACCTTATGGGCGTTTCTTACCGCAAGTGCATCAATTAGCTCAAAGGTATTGTAATCTTTGCTGATGCCGACATTCCTTTCTACAGCTTCGGGGGTGATAGTGGCATTATCACCCAGGATAGTATGGAGCTTATCGACTTCGTTATATATTTTACTGACAGAAGTACCGATAAATTCCTTGAGCATCTCCACGGCTTTGGCATCAATGCGCATCCCTATCTGCTTTACGTATGAGTTTATGTATTGCCCTACGTAGCCTTGTTTTATCTCTTTTGATTCAAAGATGACACCATTTTTCTTGACGGCTGAAATCAGGTCCTTACCCGCAGCATCCTCACCTCTGAACACTATGACAAACACTGTGGAAGGTGAAGGGTGTGACACGTACTTATGAAGTTTGTTGATAACATCAGTTCTTACAGCCTGAGCTTCCTTAAGAATCACGACCTGACGCTCGGCCATCATCGGGCATCTGCGGCACAGATCCATCACCTGACCGGGCTCAACCTGAGGAGCATAAAGGATATATTGGTTGAATTCCTTATCTTCAGGGGGCAGTATCTGCTCAAAAGTTTTGACAAGCGCGTCAGTGAAATATCCCTCTTTGCCGTGAAGCAGATATACGGGGGACAACTGGCCTTTAGCTATTTGCTTCTTAAGAGTTTCGAATGTGAGGGCGGGTGCAGCCATCAGTAAGATTTTTGGTAATTCACGAAATAATTCGTAAATTTACGAATATTTTTGATATTCTCAGCAATTACAGTTTGAAACTTCCAGAGTTTGACATAAAAATGAGAAAAGAGACCTCAGGACGCATTGAGGTCTATGACAGATTGCGTGGCCGTTTTGTAGCTCTGACACCTGAGGAATGGGTGCGTCAGCATTTTGTAAATATGCTTGTAGAACATCTCGGATATCCTCCGACGCTTATGGCCAATGAAGTGGGTATAGAGCATAACTCACTCAGACGCAGATGCGATACTGTAATATATGACAGGAGGTGCCGACCTGCTGCGATTGTGGAGTATAAGGCGGTCACTGTGAATATCACTCCCAAGGTCTTTGACCAGATCGTGAGATATAATATGGTGATGGGCGTGAAATGGCTGATGGTAAGCAATGGTGATTCGATCTATTGCTGCAGGGTGGAACCAGATGGTAGCTACAGGTTTGTCAAGGGCATACCATCATATGAAGAGTTGTGTAAATAATGAAGATTGGTGCTGGCGGGAAATGTCAGGATACTGTCTCGGCCATGAGGGAGGTGAGACGGTGTTCGAGTTCTGCTGATGAGAGCCGGGTGTTGATCCTGCCTTTGTAAGCGAGTGAGATGTTACCTGTCTCTTCGGATACAATAATTGCAGCGGCATCAGTTGCTTGGGATATACCTAATGCCGACCGGTGTCGCAGGCCTAACGAGCGGGGGATGTCAGGATCATGACTAACAGGGAGTATGCAACCTGCGGCCATGATCCGGTCGCCTTTGATTATCATGGCGCCATCATGAAGGGGAGAATTCTTGAAGAATATGTTTTCGATGAGCCTCGAGTTGATTTTTGCATCAATGATGTCTCCAGTCTGCTCATATTGGTCGAGAGGTATATGCTGAGTGATAACTATCAGCGCACCGGTCTTGCTTTTTGACATGCTCATGCATGCGTATACAATCGGAATCACCACCGATCTTACGTTGCTGTCAGATATGTCATGCGAATGGTGCCGGAGCAGAGATCTCAGAAAGCTCCATCTTTTCTGAGATCCGAGGTCTACGAGAAATCTTTTTATCTGATCCTGAAACAGTATGACCAATATCAGCAGACCGATACTCATGAATTTATCGACAATAGTGCCGATAAGCTTCATATTGAATATTTCTGAAGCCAATACCCACACTATTATAAATGCCATCACACCATAAAAGATATTTATGGTGCCTGACTCCTTCATCAGTTTATAGATATAATATAGTAGCAGGGCTACTATCAGGATGTCAAGTATATCTTTAAAACTGAAATCTACGAGCATGGCATTATTTTTGTGGAGTTTTCGCCTTGTCGTAAAGATTGCACACTGCGATTGTGTCACGCGCTGCCGCTACATCATGCACCCTGAGTATCGAGGCTCCGTTGAGCACCGCAATGGTGTTTGCGGAGATTGTGGCTGCGAGCGCATCTTCTGCACGTATGCCAAGTGGACGGGTAAACATGGATTTTCGGGAGATGCCCACGAGTACGGGAAGACCGAATTGACAGAATATACCTAAATCCTGCATCATACGGTAATTGAAGTCGATAGATTTACCAAATCCGAATCCGGGGTCGACGATCAGGTCATTGACACCTGCAAGATTAAACATCTGTATTTTTTCGGCAAAGGATCTGATAACCATGGCCATTGTGTTCTCTGTAGAAATATTCCTGAAGTGGTCTTCGGGTGAGCCTTGACAATGCGTGAGGATATAAGGAGCCTTCAATTCAGAAGCCACGGACACCATTGATTCACCCTCGATACAAAATGATACGTCATTGATGATGTCCGCACCCATTTCTTTGATAGCCTTATATGCTACCTCGCTGCGGAATGTATCTACGGATACAGGAATATCAGAATTTATACTGCGTATAATGTCAATTGCCAGGTCAAGACCCTTGAGCTCATCAGATACCGATACAGCAACGTTGCCAGGACGGGTTGAGTAAGCGCCGACATCAATTATGTCTGCTCCTTCACTGAGAAATTTTTCCACTCTCCGGATAATGGCATCTCGAGTTGTTACCCTCGACCCTTCGAAGAAAGAGTCATGGGTAACATTGAGAATTGCCATCACAGCAGGCTTGCCGTATTCAACAAGTCTTCCTTTGATATTGATTGAGAAAGGAGTCATTGCAAATAATCAATGAATAGCTGCTGGATTAGTTGCGGTTGGCACGTTTGCGCTCAAGCTCATCAAGAATAATCTTACGTAGACGGATATGGTGGGGTGTCACTTCTACATACTCGTCTTCCTTGATGTATTCGAGCGCCTCTTCGAGACTGAACACAACCGGAGGAACAATCTTGGCCTTATCATCGGCACCGGAAGCGCGCATGTTGGTGAGTTTTTTTGACTTGGTGACATTGACCACAATGTCGTTGTCCTTGGCATTCTCACCTACTACCTGACCGGCATACACCTCTTCCTGAGGGAAGATGAAAAATTTGCCACGATCCTGGAGTTTGTCGATTGCGTATGCGTAGGCAGTACCCGATTCAAGTGCGATCAGCGAGCCGTTGGTGCGACGTTCGATCTCGCCTTTCCAAGGCTGATATTCCAGAAATCTGTGAGCCATGATGGCTTCGCCGGCAGAAGCGGTGAGGACATTGTTTCGGAGACCTATGATACCTCGTGACGGGATATTGAACTCCATGTGTACGCGATTATCGTTTTGTGCTGTCATTGACACCATCTCGCCCTTGCGGCGCGTCACCATATCAATTATCTTGGAAGCATATTCCTCAGAGGTGTTAATGGTGAGCAGCTCAATAGGTTCGCACTTTACTCCGTCAATTTCTTTCTCGATTACTTTAGGCTGACCTACCTGTAGCTCATAACCTTCTCTTCTCATGTTCTCGATGAGGATCGATAGATGCAGCACACCGCGTCCGCTGACAATCCATTCGTCTTCGCGGCTACCTTTCTCTACGCGGAGAGCAAGGTCTCTATCAAGCTCATGTGTGAGGCGGTCGCCAATGTGACGCGATGTAACATATTTACCGTCACGTCCGAAGAACGGACTGTCGTTGATTGTGAAAGTCATTGACATGGTGGGCTCATCGATTGCGATGCGTGGCAGAGGCTCGGGATTATTGACATCTGTCACTGTGTCTCCGATTTCAAAACCTTCGATACCTACCAACGCACAAATATCACCGCTCTTGACGGACTGTACTTTTTTGCGGGCCATACCCTCAAAAGTGTGCAACTCCTTGATTTTCTGACGCACAACCGAGCCGTCTTTCTGGCATAGGGCTATTTCCATACCCTCGCGGAATTCGCCTCTGTGTACGCGGCCGATGGCTATACGGCCCACATATTTTGAATAGTCGAGCGATGTGATCAGCATCTGGGCATCGCCCTCGAGAGTGGTGGGTTCAGGAATATATTCAATAATGGCATCGAGAACCGGCAGAATATTGTCTGTCGGCTGCTGCCAATCCGTGCTCATCCATCCTTGTTTAGCCGAGCCATATATTGTGGGGAAGTCAAGCTGTTCTTCCGTAGCATCGAGGTTGAACATAAGGTCAAACACCATCTCCTGCACCTCTTCAGGACGACAGTTGGGCTTGTCAACTTTGTTTATCACTACCACCGGCTTGAGACCTATCTGTAAAGCTTTCTGAAGCACGAAACGGGTCTGTGGCATTGGGCCTTCGAATGCATCCACAAGGAGCAGACAGCCATCGGCCATGTTGAGCACTCGCTCCACTTCGCCGCCAAAGTCGGCGTGCCCGGGTGTATCGATAATATTTATTTTATATCCGTTGTAGTTTATCGAAACGTTTTTCGACAGAATCGTAATGCCGCGCTCGCGTTCGAGATCATTATTATCAAGGATAAGCTCGCCTGTATTCTGATTTTCTCTGAAGAGATTGCCGGCGAGAAGCATTTTGTCTACAAGTGTCGTTTTGCCGTGGTCTACGTGAGCTATGATAGCGACATTTCTGATTTTCTGCATACCGTATTGGAATATTTACTTTTCAATCCGCAAAATTACAAAAAATGCGTTTGAGCGCAAAATTATCTCAAACGAAAATTATAGCCAAGTGTAAGAGCTATCGATGAATTACGAGATGCGCTGAACACATCTGCCTTTGAAGAAGGGAAAATATTGCCCAGGCCGAAATAGTACCGGAGTTCGATAAACACAGATGTACGTGGTTTGAGGTAGTATTCACAACCCACTCCGGCAGTGATGCCGTAATCAAACCGATTCTTCACCTCCATCGTGTATTGATCGATCATTCGGTCTTCGTCGGGCCATCCTTCTGCCTGATAGGGGTTATGGTAATCAAAGTTGGACGAAGATTTTTGTCCTATCAGGAATCCGAATTCCGGGCCGAGATTAAAGAAACATTTACAACGGTGTGAGCCGAAATAGATATGGGTCATGATTGGCAGAGTAAGGTAGTGGAGAGCTCTGCTATACTGCAAGGGTGAGTCCTCGTATAATTCGTTCCATCCTCTCTGCTGGTAGTTGAATTCGGCCATTACTCCCACAAGTTTTTCTTCAGCATATCTTACGGAAACACCCACTTCAGGGCCCCATAGCCATTTCTGTTGCACCCCCGGTGTAAATGAGACACGTGAGCCTGAAACACCGGCGTGGGCGCCTACGGATATGTGAGGTTGATAATGACTTTCACAATGAGCGGCGAGGCCCGTCATCATCATAAATGCCGCCAAACTAAAAAAACGTCTCATATCACACTGATAATGCATGTTTCGCCCGGCAAGAATTCGATAATGTACAGTGCATCGTTTATGATACCGTTGCTATTGTCGTGAATGAAATGGAATGCAGACTGTTCTCCTTCGTAGGAGTTTCCGTCGAAACGGTCGAAGGCAGATTGAGCCCATTTCCTGCCTTGGCTGTTGATTATGAGATTGGCGGCATCATATCCCAACATAGCCTGCATGGGATATGCATTGGCCATAGGTGTTCCATACCACTTCTCAAACGCATCAAGAATATCTTTGGTAAAGATATTTTGCTCGTCGAGATAGAAACGGGAATAAATTGTAGCGTTCATGTCATGCAAGGCTTTCTCATTATTGCCTTTCATTACTACCCAGTCAGGATAGCCGAAGAGTTTCAGACGTTGGAATCCGGTATCAGATTCGAAATACTCCGTGAGGGCTCCGGAGAATTTTTCAAAAATATCAGTATTTCCTGATTTTGGGATGAATACATATTTCTTATCCTTGCTGAGTCTGGCAAGATCCTTGGCTGTAAGCTTATTCCCGAAATTGAGATCAATTATTTCAATACCTTGTTCTTCACATTTCTTACGTAAGGCATCAATAAATCCAGCTTTCTCACTCGCACCGGACGCAGGATTAAGAATTACAGGAGTATAGCCTTGCATGTGCCCGGTGATATAAGATACTGCCTTGTCATACATCAGCGGCTGGCTGATGTTGCATTGGATAACAGATGGATTATCGATATAAGAGTTATCCCGGATACTGAGTACGTTGAGTACTGTAGCCGGGCAACCGCTATTTTCTATAGCAGCTAACAGAGTCTCGTCTTCAGCCGGAATAATTATCGATGTGCTGTTGAGATTAAGGTCATTGATCTGTTTTACGGTCTTTTCGACACCACCTTTGGTGTCGATCACCACCACTTTAAATGGTGAGATATTACCCCGCGATAGCTGAGAATTAAAGGCAAGCAGCATACCCTTGTAAAACTCTGTGGCATGAAGACTCTGTTTAGAGAGTCCTTCTGTTTCGAGTTCGAATGGCAATGCTACAACAATAATATCGGTGGATGTGACATTATTTCCGGCTATATGCTCTGATTCTGCAAGAATCCTCAATTCGATGCTGTCCACAAGGGTGAGATTGCGGTCGTCGCTGATATGCAACGGCTTTGATGAAATCCTCATGATAGTGCCTTCCGGAATTGTTGTCTGGTCAAGAAACGGATTGAGCCGGACAAGGGAGTCAACAGGGATATTGTAATTGGCGGATATACTTGAGAAAGAGTCACCGAACGATGATATGTAATAACCGTCGCCGGTAGCCCCCACAACATTCACCGGAGTCTCAAGGCTGATCCGCTTTTCTGGCAATTCAGGCGTGACGGTAGATTCAGTAGGCTGGGATATTGAGGGATTGTTACGGTTTATCCTTACGACATGTGACTGTGTCTCATCAGCATTTACCTGTTGGTTGTCATCAGATGAGCTTTTCAAATCAGCAGGCTCAGGGATACGGATATCCGTACCGGCTTTCAGACCTTTGTCAAGAGAAGGATTGGCCGCAATCAGTTGCTCTACCGAGATGTCATATTTTTTCGATATCCCCCAGATCGATTCACCAGATACCACATGGTGAGTCTTATAAGCTAACACGGGAGTCTGACAACACAGTGCAAGCACGGCAGAAAGAATAAACTTGTTATGAAAATGATTCTTTATCATTGCAGTAAAGTTAATCGAAGACACTCTCCATACTTTCACCCAGAGAGTCATCATCAGATTGTGAAGAGGTGTCGGCACCGAAATAGTAGTCATCGCCGGCACAAAGATCTACATCAGAAGGGAAAATAAACCGTTCGTTCTGGCTATAGTTGAGTTCCTTGTCGTTGAACACCTTTCTGTAGAATTTGCCGAAGATAGGAAGTGCGGCAGCGGAGCCTTGACCCTGAGCCCCTGAGAGGAAGTGGATGTAACGCTCTTCACCGCCAACCCATGCACCGCTGACGAGCGATGGGGTGAAGCCCATAAACCAAGCATCGGAGTTATCATTAGTGGTACCCGTCTTGCCTCCAATATCAGCTGTGAGAGAGTAGGGCGCACCACGCAGACGATGACCAGTACCGTTGTTGACAACACTTTGCAGCATAGAAAGAATCTTATAGTAGCCGGTGCGTGAGATGACCTCGGAGATGTTTGGAGTGAACGAGTCTATGATATTTCCGTTGCTGTCAGCTATGGTAGTGACATACATTGGCTCAACCTTCATGCCGGAGTTGGCGAAGGCCGAGTATCCGGTGACCATTTCCCTGAGTGTGATTTCAGCAGAGCCGAGACATAGGGAATTTACATTAGGGAGATTGCTCGTTACGCCAAGTGTACGCATGAACTTGATCAACTTGGATGGCTTGAATTCATCGATAAGACGAGCTGAAATCCAGTTATTTGAATTGGTGAGGGCCCATCTGAGGTCCACCATACCGCCGGGGCCGGAGCCACGTGGTATCCATAATTTGCCGTTGGCGTCATACAACGTAGGCGGAGAGCAGAGCATCTGTGTGCATGGTGTCATGCCTTCTTCCATAGCCAGGCAGTAGAGAAACGGCTTAATTGTTGATCCTACCTGTCGCCGGCCTGTGGAAACCATATCATACTGGAAGTACTTGAAGTTGGGACCACCCACATAGGCCTTGACATAGCCATTGCGGGGATCCATGGCCATAAATCCGGCTCTCAGATAATGCTTGTTGTAAATAATGGAATCACGTGGTGTCATCACGGTGTCGCGTTCGCCACCGTAAGTATACACTGTCATTTCATATTTTGTATTGAATATCTTTTCAATTTCAGCATCTGATAATCCGTTTTCCTTTGCACGGAGGTATCTTTCGCTATTGCGCCATGCGCGTTTGATGTGGGCTTCACGGTCGGATTTGGAGATTCCGACGTAAGGAGCTGTCGACGAACCGCGTTTCTCACGGAAAAATTGTCTTTGCAATGAGGCAAGCTGTTCGTGTACAGCCTCTTCTGCATATTTCTGCATACGAGAGTCGATAGTGGTATATATCTTAAGGCCATCATTGTAGATATCCCATTTCGTGCCGTCGGGTTTGGGATTTTTCTCTACCCAGCCGTAGAGCGGATTCTTGGCCCAAAGGACAGAATCGTCCACGTATTTCTGTGGATCCCACTTATAGTTTTGCTTCTCTGGTTTTTTTGCGAGAAGAAATCTACGTAACTCCTCGCGGAAGTATGGGGCTATTCCTTGCTTATGATCCACTGGATGGTAGTTAAGCTCAATGGGAAGCTGAGATACAGAATCAAGTTCTGCTTTGGTGATGTATCCGGCCTTGTACATCATTTCAAGCACGGTGTTTCGGCGGTCGAGGGTACGCTCAGGCTGACGGCGGGGATTGTAGAATGACGGATTCTTGCACATACCTACCAGAGTGGCAGCTTCCTGAAGATTCAGTTCGTTGGGGTTCTTTCCGAAATACACATGAGCGGCCGACTTGATTCCCACTGCATTATAGAGGAAGTCAAATTGGTTGAGATACATCTTTATGATTTCTTCCTTAGAGTACTCTCGCTCAAGTTTGATGGCTATAAGCCATTCCACAGGCTTCTGGATGGCACGGGACCACAGACCGTTGCTCTCAGGAGAGTAGAGCTGCTTTGCGAGTTGCTGAGTGATTGTAGACCCACCTCCGGCGCTCTTTTGTCTCATGATCAGTGTCTTGAAAATCACGCGTCCGAGTGCTCTGGCATCAATGCCTGAGTGTGAGAGAAAACGCTCGTCTTCGGTGGCGATCAGAGCATCCACGACGTGTTGGGATATTTCCGAAAAGTCTGCGTAGACACGGTTGCCGGTGCTCTTGAAATAACGGCCCATCTCCTTACCATCAGCAGTATATATAATGGATGCGAATTTATCCTGGGGATTCTTGAGCTCGGAGACGGATGGCATGTAGCCTATAACTCCATTATATACCAGAATTATCAATAAGAAAAAAGCAGCGACCGCTATGCCAAATATTAGCCAGAGACGACGAACAATCTTTCTTGTTCTTACCTCCTTGACAGCAGCTTTGTTGCCGGTTGGTTTATTATTATTTGTAGACATTTCATTCTGTATTTAATATGCAAAGTTACAAATAAAATCCGACTAAATCAATATAGGTATGTTGCTTTGGCATTAATTTAGTTTAAAAAGCCTGATTCCGGGAATGACAGGTTTCTTGATCATTCGTCTTTTTCTATAATTAAGGATTATTGGATTAAGGATGCCTTTGAGTTGAGGGTGTCCCGGTTGAGATTTTGAAAATGGAGTATCAAAGTTATTATTTCGCAAATGGATGAGAATAGTCGGGGAGAAATCAATGAAGTCGTTTGAACTTATTACAAAATGTTAATTCCATATATGATGTTACCCACATTGTTAACCTTTCGGATTCTTTACGGTCGATTTTTTCTCTTTCCCCGGTCACGATGGATCCCCATCGCTCCCTCAAAAAGCTCAAAATCGCCTCGTAAATAATCTCGAAATGTTAGTTTGTAATAAGTTTAAACGACTTCAATATTTAATCAGTCTTAATTCCAGTAATAAATATTAAACCAGTCATAATTCGGAATTATGACTGGTTTAATATTTATGGTGAAATGACGGATGTCAACTGTCAATTGTCATGACCGCAAAGACGCTCGTATACCTCCAGACACATACGGCTGTTGTGGTAGGGACATTTCCAGAAGCCGGCTTTGTCGTCAGCATAGTTTATGTCTTCGCCTTTTCTGCTCCAATGCCATTCTCCTCCTTCGTTATCAATGAGATTGTCCTTGATATATTGCCATGTCTGCCATGATTTATCAAGCATCCCGGGCATGTCGTGAAAGCAATACAGGTAGAGTTGGCCGATTACACATTCAGCCTGTACCCACCAGTGCTTGTCATCATCATATCTACCGGAGGCGAAACGCTCATAAACCATTGAGCCATCGACGCATCTACCTTCGAGAGCTGCCATAGCAATACGCTTGGTAGCCTTAAGGGCTTTGCCCAGGGTATCTTTGTCGCCAAGTACCTGAGCTGTCTCGAGCAGGAGCCATGAAGCCTCGATATCATGGCCGTAGGAGATATTATTGTCGACACGGTGCCAGTCGTCATCAAAGAAGATTCCCATGTGTCCTCGTTGTCCGGATGGTACGATAGTGTCCAAAAAGACATCGAGCAGCGATGACGTGGCCTCCCTTACCTCGTTGTTGTCAGGTAATACCCGCAGCAGATTGGTATAGGGCTCGATAATGTGTAGATGGGTATTCATCGTCTTTGATGCGTTGTCATCCTTATCGCTGAGGCGCATGTCGGCAATCGGCTTCCAGTCACGTGTCATAGCCTCTATGTATCCGCCTCTCTCATGATCTCGGTTGTGTGTCTCGATATCGTGGAATAGTTTCAGGGCATATGCCTTAGCCTCTTCATCTCCTGTAGCGCGTGCGTACTCACTGAGACCGTAGATCGCAAATCCTATAGCATAAAATTGCTTTTTGGTGTCAAGTGGCGTTCCATCAGGACTAAGGCTCCAGAAGATACCTCCATGTTCCTTGTCATAAAAGCGGTCGATTATTTCGCGTTTGGCCTTTGTGGCATATTCGAGATACTCCGGCTTGCCGAGCACCCGATAGGCAGCTGAAAACGACCAAAGGATCCTTGCATTCAGTATAGCGCCTCTGGGGGCATCCTCATCAAGCTTGTCATGTCCGTCACGACGGCCGTAAAAGCCGCCACGGGGATCATACATCTTTTCCATCCAGTAAGGAAGGATATTGTTAGTAAGACATTCGATTACTTCGTCTTTGAATTTTTCTTTCATTTCTTACTTCTTTAATGGGAAATAATATGACATGAATCCGATGATCACAGCAATGGCCGCCGGGAACAGAGTGAAGAGAGCCCAAGCCATCATCAAGACATTATCGGTGATTGAAGCGGGATCAATGGCGGTGTTGCCCATCTCGTCAGTCACCATATTGGCTCCTGCAATACCGAGCAGCAAAGCAATGAGCGATCCTGAGATTGCAGTGCCGAATTTCTGTGCCATCGTGCCAGATGAAAAAATCAGGCCGGTAGATGAGGATCCGAATTTTTCCGTAGCGTAATCAGCGACATCAGCATACATCGACCAGAGCAGAGGAGAGTAGATACCGATACCCATGGAGGTAACCACGGCCACGATTATCATCAGCCACATATAGCTTGGTGACATGGGTATGAAGAAGAATATAACAGAAGTGACCGCGCAAATTATTGCCGCCCAGCAGAAGGCCATGCGTTTTGATCCGACCATGCGTGTGAACGAAGGCGAAAGGCCTCCGAAAATCATGCAGGTGATCTCACCGAATGACATGAATACGGTATAGTTGATGATAAAGCTGCCAATGGTAACTTCACCATCGAGACAATAGTCAAAGAGGTATCCTATGACAGCATAACGGAAACCATTGAAGAAATTGGTGAGAATACCGATAGTGGTAAGACATACCCACGGCTTATTTTTGAAGAGATTGCCAAACTGGCTCATGCTGAATTTCTCCGCACGCTTTGGCTTGAGACGCTCTTTGGTGAGCAGTCCGCACGCGAGTGTCATAACAGTGGCAAGAATACCGAATATTATGCCTATCATAGCATACTGATGCTGAGGTGTACCGCCTACAGCCTCCTGCACGTAAGGAAAAGAGATGAGGGTGATGAATCCCATCGCGTAGGCTCCGACCATACGGTAGGCTGAAAACTGGTTCTTCTCATTATCATCGTCTGTCATTACGCCAAGCATTGATCCGTATGGCACATTTACAGCAGTGTACATGACCATCATCAGCAGATATAGCGTATAGGCATACACGCGCTTGCCTGCATCTCCGAAATCAGGAGTGTAGAGTAACAGGGCGAAGACTAAACCAAATGGTACGGCACCGAAAATGAGCCAGGGGCGGAAAGTGCCGAAACGGCTTTGCGTACGGTCGGCCAGACTACCCATTAGGGGATCTGTCACAACATCAAAAAGTCTCGCTATCAGCATCAGCAATGCTGCATCAGCAAAAGACAGACCAAAAACATTGGTGAAGAACAGAGGAAACGCAATTGACATAATCTTCCAGGTGATACCGCCCGAAGCGGCATCACCGAGCGCATAACCGATTTTCTCGGTCATGGTCACTTTGGTCTTACTCAATGATGTCTCAGCCATTGTATTTTAGGTTTTTATCAATGAGGCGATTGATTGTGTTGACTGACTCGGAAGTCGTAAGACCATCCTGAGGGGTATTCATGCAGTAATCGACGAGGCGGTCTACTGTAGATGTCGCCACATGCATGCGTGTATCCGAAGACGCATAATATATAAATACCTTGCCGTCCTCGTCTACAATCCATCCGTTAGTGAAGAGTACGTTCATGACATCTCCAATGTATTCATCACCCATCGGAGCCATGAAATACCCGCCTGGCGAAGCTATACGTTTCCACGGCTGGTCGAGAGCTGTCATATACATATACAGCACGTAGCGCAAGCCGGATGCGCAGCCACGCACGCCATGAGCCAGGTGAAGCCAGCCTTTCGGTGTCTTGATCGGGTGGGGTCCCTCACCATTTTTCATCTCCTTTATGGTATGATAGATTCGCTCGTCAAGGATTTTCTCCTCATCAGTGATTTCAGCGTTTGTGATATCATCAATTAGGGTCCAGCCGATGCCACCACCTTTTCCTGCATCTATGAAGTTGTCTTGAGGACGGGTATACAGGGCGTATTTGCCATTGACAAATTCAGGGTGTAGTACGACATTACGCTGTTGGGAATTGCATTTGAGGTCAGGGAGGCGTTGCCAATCCACGAGATCCTTAGTACGGGCAATGCCGCATGTCGCAGTAGCGGCAGAAAGGTCACCGGGCTTGGAATCGTCGTGACGCTCGACACAGAACAGACCGTAGATCCATCCGTCTTCATGGCTTGTGAGACGCATATCATAAATATTGGTGGCCGGGTCTTCAGTGTCAGGCATTGTGATGGGGCGATCCCAGAACTTGAAGTTGTCAATGCCGTTGGGACTCTCGGCTACTGCAAAGAATGATTTGCGGTCGTTACCCTCGACCCTCACAACCAAAAGGTATTTATCTTTCCATTTTATCGCGCCGGAGTTGAGTGTGGCGTTTATGCCGATGCGCTCCATGAAATAGGGATTGGTCTCGGGATCGAAGTCGTATTTCCAGAATGGGGGCACCATCTCAGCGGTTATTACAGGATTTACGTATCTGCGATATATACCGTTGCCTTCGATGGGGGTATTCTTGCGTGTGATTAGCTCGTTGTATTTGTCGAGTACCAGTTTTTTTCTTTCGTTGAAGTCCATAATTTATTTCAAGTCTTTAAGGAAAACTGTCTGAGGAAGATTGTAGAAATCGATAAAATCTTTTTCGGCCGGGTGACCTTTGTAAGGAGTGTAGAAGTGATTAGGCTTTGTATTTGAGTTTCTCCACACTACGACGTAAGCGATAGGGTAGTCTTTGATATTGGGATAAAGTACATCCATATACCAGTCATTAATGGGCAGTGCTTCACTTCCGGATTCTGTGAGCGCGAGTATCTTACCATGTTCCTTTGCGGCACGGTCAGCAGCTCCAAGACATCCTTTCATCCATTCAGCGAAGATATCGTTACCCTCGGCTCCATTGAAGTGATATACATCAGCTCCCATTATATCCACATATTCGTCTCCGGGATAGCTCTCCATATACTGTTCGTAAGTAGTGCAGTTTGATTTGTCAGGAGAGTAAGCCCAAACAACATTGTCCAGACCTTTCTCCTTGAAAATATTATATGTCAACTGATAGAGGGCTTTATATTGGTCTGGGGAAGTATTTGTCTTGCCCCACCAGAACCATTCACCGGTGTGCTCGTGCCACGGACGGAATACCACAGGTATGAGTTTACCATCTGCATCTCGCAGAGATCCGATGAAGTCAGCCGTACGTCCGATCCAAGCTTTAATTGAGTCATTGTAAGGTGTGCCTTCAGCAATGACCTGGGCTACCACATCACCGTTTACATCCCAGGAGTTGCCGCCTGTGACAGGATTACGCGGATGCCAGGAAAAAGTATTGATACCCCCGCGCGAATCGTGGAGTATAGCCTGATTTCTGATAAAATCAAAAGGCACATCATCAAGATTCTTGTCAGCTTTCCATTCTATCATGCCCAGATCCCAGTCGAATATTGCTGGATAATCGCCGGTGACATTCTTTACGTCAGAGCTGTCCGGTTGATATTCCCACCGGAAGCCGTAGGCGGGGTCATCATGATGGCCGAAAGCAAATTTGCCTTCGGATTGTAAGGCTTGCAGTCGCTTGATGAGGATGCTGTCAGTAGGTATTGAGTCGGCTGATGTGTCGGCTGCTGTTGCTGCTTTGTTACCTGAGCAGGAGACCAGCACACCAAGAGCGACAGCAGGGATTACGATATGTTTCATAATGTGACTGTTATTTTATTGTAAGAGTTTTCAGGTTGCAGTGGTATGACGTTGCCTTCAATTTTTACACCGTTCACTTCCAGAGATTTCACTCCGGTCGATTTGTGCTCGGGGTTGACTACCGTTATTTCATAATCGGCCCCACGATAGTGGCGTTTCACTGTGAATTTATCCCATGCTTTAGGGATACATGGATCAATGACAAGACCATTGTACCCAGGTTTTATGCCAAGTATATACTGGGTAATTGCGTACCAGTTCCAAGCAGCGGTACCGGTCAGCCACGAGTTCTTGGCCTCACCTGGTTTGGCGGCATCCTTACCGGCGATCATCTGACAGTATACATAAGGCTCGACTTTGTGGAGCTCGCTGCGGTCTTCGGTGTAAGCGGGACAGATTTTGCTGTAGTATTCCCAGGCTCTGTCACCATTTCCGGCTACAGTCTCACCGATAATCACCCACGGATTATTATGGGCGAAAATACCGGCATTCTCCTTATAGCCTTCGGGGTATGATGATATCTCACCATAGTCGATAATATATTTGGTGTAAGCGGGATTGTTGAGAACTATACCGTGCTCACAGTCAAGATACTTCTTGACAGAGTCAAGTGATTTCTCCACCATGCCTTCTTCCTTGCCGACACCTGCCATAGTACACCATCCCTGACTCTCGATAAATATCTTGCCTTCGTCGTTGGTGTGACTGCCGATCGGACGGCCGAAGTAGTCGTATGCTCTTAGAAACCATTCTCCGTCCCATCCATGAGTCTTGATGGCATCTTCCATATCAGCAACAAGGGCACGCACTCTCCCGGCCTCTTCAGCATCACCTATGACATCACAAAGCTCGGCGTAGTCTTTGCCAGTTACGACAAACTGTCCTGCGATCATCAGAGACTCCGCTTTGCTGCCTTCTGTTTTGTTTTCAGTAGTCTGGAATGATTCATTTGGGTCGTTGGAGAAGCAGTTCAGGTTAAGGCAGTCGTTCCAGTCGGCACGGCCTATCAACGGGAGCTTGTGTGGCCCGAGATTATTTACCACGTGGTCAAACGATACCTTTAGATGTTCTTTAAGTGTAACCTCGGAGCCGGGTTGATTGTCAAACGGCACCATCTCATCGAGAATCGAAAAGTCACCTGTCTCTTTGATGTAAGCGACCGTGCCGAAGATGAGCCACAACGGGTCATCATTGAAACCTCCGCCTATATCATTGTTACCTCGCTTTGTAAGCGGCTGATACTGGTGATAACATCCACCGTCGGGGAATTGAGTGGAAGCAATGTCAATGATGCGTGCGCGAGCGCGTTCAGGTATCTGGTGTACGAAGCCCACGAGGTCCTGATTTGAGTCACGGAATCCCATGCCACGACCGATACCACTCTCAAAGAAAGAAGCCGAACGTGAGAAACAGAATGTAATCATACATTGATACTGATTCCAGATATTGACCATTCTGGCCAGACGTGGATCCACATCTTCAACTGAGAATTTGTTGAGGATGTTATCCCAGTATGATTTGAGCTTGCCAAATTCATCATCTACCTTGGCCGCGGTATCGAGTTTACTGATTATTTCCAGAGCTTTCTTCTTATTAACGCGCTGGCCGCTGCCAAGCCACGGCTGTGACGGATCGGTCGTGGTTTCCCACTTATCGTCGTCTTCATTCTCGACATAACCCATTACAAACACTAAGTCGCGTGTCTCCCCGGGGGCAAGAGTAAGTTCTATGTAATGACTGGCGATAGGAGACCACCCGTGGGCCACGGAATTACCGGGTTTGCCGGCTTCTACAACCTGTGGAGTATCAAATCCATTGTATATCCCGAGGAATGTCTCGCGGTCAGTGTCAAATCCGTCGATGGGAGTGTTGACATGATAGAATGCATAATGATTACGGCGCTCTCGGTATTCTGTCTTGTGATATAGAGTAGATCCGACTATCTCTACCTCGCCTGTGGAGAAATTACGCTGGAAGTTTTCCATATCCGTCGAGGCATTCCACATACACCATTCGATGAATGAGAATAACTTGAGATCTTTTTTCTCGGCAGAGTTATTGGTAATGGTAAGTTTGGTGACCTCAGCATTTATACCTAATGGCACGAAGAACAGGGCGGACGCGGTGACACCGTTTTTCTCACCGGAGATACGGGTGTAATTCATACCGTGGCGACATTCATAGCTGTCGAGTGTGGTCTTGCAAGGTTTCCAGCCGGGATTCCATACAGTATCCCCGTCTTTGATATAGAAATAACGGCCACCGGCATCCATTGGCACACCGTTGTAACGGTAACGCATGATACGACGGAATTTTGCATCGCGGTAGAACGCATATCCGCCGGCAGTATTTGATATCAGGGAAAAGAAATCCTGAGTGCCAAGATAATTGATCCATGGCCATGGAGTCTTGGGGTCCGTGATTACATACTCACGGTTTTGGTCATCGAAAAATCCGAATTTCATTATATTATAAAATATTGATTGGTTTATTTAAGTCCTGTCACATATTGGCTGCCGAGCACCGTGCGCCATTGATCGGGACCGGCATAGTTATGGAAGCCATAGCTATCGTCCTTGAGATCATACCACTGCATGAAGTAGCACCATAGCGCGTTATTTCTGTATGCAACATCTGGTGACACAAGATTTCCACACTCGGTGAGAGCGACAATCTTCCGGCCGTCCACAGAGTTGTTGACGAGATAGAATTGAGAGCTTTGGTCGGTAAGCTGATCTTCGGGATATATATCCGTACCGACAATATCTACGTATTCGTCACCCGGATACCATTCCTTGAGAGTCGCAAGGTCAGCAGGCTGACCTGCACTTGATGTCTGTACGGTCCATACCCATATAAGGTTGTTAAGTCCATATTCATAAGTGAGCTTATCGTAGAGCCAGATATACAAATCTTTCGTAGCCTTAGCTCCCTGAGAGCCCCACCAGAACCATGAGCCCCAGGTGTAATCGCCGGCCGCTTCGTGTAAAGGCCGCCATAATACAGGTATACCTTCATTCTGCAGCAGCATGAGATATCCGGCGAGTTTTTCCACATCAGCAGTGGCGATCTGATTTTCCCAAGTTCCGTCAATAACTACATTTGCAGGGTTAAAAACATTGTTGCCTGCGCTGAAAGATAGGTCGGCACGGCTCTTGACATTTGATTTGGTGTCTCGGAGGGTGACTTTTGTGGCAGTATAATCATGACCGCTGACAATCAATCCTGTAGTGAGCAGCTTATCCAAGATAGACTGATCAATTGTGAGGGAAAAATTGCCTGTGATATCGAAATATTCAGTACCTTGAGCAATGGCACCCCAGGTTGAATTCATTGTCTTGAAGGATCCCTGTGCGCCTGCGTTTACATCCTTAACCTCAACTTCGATTACATCACCTATGGCAGCTTGCTTGAATAGATCGATAGCAGCTGCATCTGCGAGCTGTACACTGCAGCTCCAATCGGCAGGCATAACCTGTGAGCCTTCCCACAACACGGCCTTTACTGAAGAGGTACCGGTAGAACCGGGATTGTCGGTAGGGACATTCCAATGCCAGTTGATCTCTACCATGCAGCCCTTGTCATGTACGTTCTTGATGGGGGTAATATCTCCATAGTCGATCCAGTTGGATGGAGAATAGGGGAGATGCAGATAGTCGAAGCCTATTACAACAGGATATTCGCCGAGCTGGGTGTTGAGGAAGTCGGCATACTCAGTGCCCCATCCGATAGCGCCCATTGCACCGGTATACATTGTCTTGCCATAGCTGTTACGCAGCTTGGTGTATAGAGCCACTGCCTCGGGAGTGGCATTGGAGTTGACCGGTCTGTCAGATATTTTGCTTATATCTATGGGGTCCGGACCTTTCAGTGTTTTGAAGCGGATTGAGTAGTCATTGTTAGTATATCCTTGATTATCTGTGATGGCGAGTGCGCCGTCGGCGATTTCCAGAATGTAGTCTGTGTCTCCGGCGAGATCGAGATCTATAGTGACATCCATTCCTTTTGTAGTGACACCTGTGACAGGTGTACCGTTGAGAGTGATAGCCGATGGCTGAATTACTGTTACGAGATTATTGGTATTGAGGGTCACTGATGTAACGTCTCTGGCATCAACTATTGCGCCCTCGGGAATGGATGCTGATCTGATCAGCATCTTAGGTACGGCAGGTGGAAATGTATCATCTGTCTTACAGGAGAACAGACAAGTGATCAGTGTAATGATCGGGATAATATAGTATTTCATAAAGTAATATTAGTAAGATATCCTCAGAGCAGATTATCTGCTCTGAGGAATGAATAGGATTATTCTAATGTGATCTTTGTCATTGCATATCCGTCACCCGAGAACACAAGGCCATTGTGAGCTATAAGGTCATTGATTATCTCTGAGGTAAGTGATACTTCTATCGGGGAAGCGGGCGTATCAATCTGTCCGGGAATTCCAGGAATCTCTGCCCACCCGTCACCGTGACGCAATGCCACGCACCACCATGAGCCTTCAGCTACAGTGGGTGTCATATAGAATCGGAGAATCTGACCCGGTCGTACTGATGACCAATCATAACCGCCCCATGCGAGATCCTGATTACCGTTCCATCCGGAAATCGTCTGGGATCCTTGCCAGATTGCTGTTTCAAGTGATATTTCCCAAGATATGACAATCTTTGTGAGGATATATCCCTGACCTGTAATAATCAGACCATTATTCTTGATAAGGTCATCAAGCGTTTCTGCCGACAGATCAACTATAAGAGGTGACGCGGGGGTATCATACTGAGAAGGAACGCCTGCAAGAGCACCCCAGTCCTGACCATGACGCAGGGATACACACCACCAAGCACCATTTTCTACTGTGGGTGTGGTATAAAGCTCAAGTTTGGCACCTACAGGCACCTGCGACCAGTCGTAGCCGCCCCATGCGAGATCCTGGTTGCCGCTCCAGCTGTCATTTTGCCATGTACCTGACCATACCACATTCTCTACATGTGTAGCGGGAACACAGTCGTAAGTGTAGGAGATCTCTCCGTTATCGGAGATAAGCGAAACTATTGTACCCTTACCGGCGGCCTGTGGCAGGGATATGTATAGAGTCTCTTTGGTAAGAATGTACTGTACTGACTCACCTTTTACAGTAACACCTGTGAGGTGTTCGCCATTAGCTATCTTGACTACAAGTAGATCACCACCGTGAGGTTCTTCAGTAACAGTATCCAAGATGTAAGCGCAGGCTGGGGCGTTGATTCCGAGTTCGGGGGTTTCTACGGTCTCTCCGTTGGCCATAGTGAGAATGAGTTTTCCTGTAGAAGCGTCTGCCGGAGCAGTAACAACGAGCTGGTCAGGAGTCGTTGACGAAGTCTCTATGACGGCACCATTAGCGAATGTCACCGAAGAGACAAGATCAAGGTTTTTACCGGAGATTGTGAACTGAGAGGCCGCTGGCACAGGATTAGGATTGAATCCCATGACCTCGGGTTTGGCTGTGTTGGCTGTCACAGAGACAGATTTACCACTGCGTAGATTCAGCATCACTTCTCCGCTCTGTGCCATGGATGGCCAGATAAACTTGACTTCGGTCAATGACACGTTGACAGGTTTGACAGCATCAGCGACATTGACAAGCGAAATATTTTTCACCTCCTGCATGTTGACACCTTTTACAGTGATAAGAGTGCCGGGACGGATACCCTCGGCAGGAATAATCTCGAGCTCAGTGGGCACGACAACACCAACGTTGGCGATGGCTACTTTCACACCGGAGGCCGGAACGGCAACTATCGCACCATCGCAGATATTGTCGGGCAGAGTGAATGTGATTTTGTCATCAGCGTATTCAAATTTTACTTCGCTGCCGTCCGGCATCAGTACGCTTCTGACAAGGTCGAGGTCTTTGCCAGTCACGGTGATTACGTCACCCGGCTTTGCGTCAGTAAGATCGAGCGGCTCTTCGACAGATGGTAAAATCACGATAAGGTCAGTTTCAGAGTATATCCAGTTGGGCATAGTCGGATTGCCGTCACTGATAATAATCTGACCTGACTGTGCTTCTTCGGGTACAATCAGTCTGATCTCGTCTCGTGAGTGTGCAGTGAAGAGATCTTCGGATACCGCTATATCCTCAGGAAATATTACCTCAGAGATGAGATTTAGGTATTCACCTTTGATGGTGAGTTCGTCACCTGCCTTCACTGTCTGAGGCGACACGCCCTCTATAGATATGGGCTCGGTGTATGTGAGCATTGTCTTTGTTGTGATGTCTCCGGCAGCATGATGTATGGTAACTTTGCCAGGAGTAGCTGACTGTGGAACAGTGACACGGATTTCTTCATCGGAAATCACAGTTATATCAGTAATGTCGGGACATCCGGGAATAGACACGGAGGTAATCTGATCCATACCGGTACCGAGGAATCTGAGGATACCTCCTCTGGCTACCGGTGACGGACCGAAGACATTAAGATGCACACCCTCTGATGCATACTGGTTGGTATCGAAGTCATCGTTGCTGCAAGATACTACCGACATTGATAATTCCGTAATACATACGGCGAACAA
This sequence comes from uncultured Bacteroides sp., assembly GCA_964495725.1. GTDB lineage: Bacteria > Bacteroidota > Bacteroidia > Bacteroidales > Muribaculaceae > CAG-873. The sequence goes on along the minus strand of CAZBWZ010000015.1, from coordinate 5,218 downwards.
CGCTAACGAAATTTTAGAAAATATTTTCATGGATGTTGAGTCTTAAGAGATTATTCAATAGGCACGACACGTATGTTGTCAATGCAAATCACCGGATCGCAATCTGTGCCGTTAACTCCGCCATTCCACAGGAAGAAAGTCAGACCGGTGAAGCTATTCTTGTTGAGCGAGGAGCTGCATGGATTGCCTTCGTATGTGTAGTTGAATGATGACAGCGGCAATGAGATGGTCATCCATTCACCGGCGGTGTTATATGAGCCTGTGGTCAACCAGGGTATCCACAGACCTCGCGGAATGGTAGGATCCGAGAAATATGAGTTGCCGGCAGTCGCGTAGGTAACTGTATTGTTACCTGAGAAAATGATCTGCAGCGCAGATGAGCTCCAAGGATTTGATTCAGGCACGAGCGCCTCAAATTTTACCTGCAATTTGGATATATCATAATTGTCGAGCATCTTGGCGAACCCGGGAAGAGACGAAAGCTCCGGATGATTGCTCGATGGATCCGGCCAGTAATTGAATGAGAAGGAGTCCTCATCCCACGTGGCACCGGCATCACCGCCCATGCTTCCCGAGAATACAATATAATTGCCGTCGATTGCAGGCCATGAATCAATTCCGGGCTCATGTATAAGTTTAGAGCCATCTCGCCAGCCCCAGCCGGAAGCAAGAGCATCGCCATTTCCGTCCCAGTCAAACAGGATATTGTCGGTGTCATGGAATTTGAAGGCTGACCGACCGGTGCCGTGGATGGTAGATACGTTGATGTAACCGGGTTGAGCGCCCTCCGGTACGATGAATCTTATGCGGGTCTTCTCAATAGACTTGATGTCCGTAACTTTTACATTGCCGCCCATCATGATTGAGAGGGGAGTGCCGGGATCGTTAATGAAATAGTCGCCCATAAGAGTGACTTCGTCACCTGGTTTGGCGAATTCACAAGACATCGAGCGAACCGATGGCCCCGGTACTATGACACCGAAATCATAATCTACCGTATCTTTACCGGCTGTCACCATATACATCTTGTTTGTGACAACTCCGGGGAGGTCACCGGGTACAGTCACCAGCAAAGTGTGATAGGTAATAAGGCTGGTATTCAGCAATGCTTTCCTGTCGTTGAAATAAATCTCCTTGATTGATGTTAGGTTGTCACCGACCAGGCATATCTGGTTGTCCATATATGCCGAAGTGATGAGCGAGTCAGACTTATTGGGATCGATTACCCTGACATATTTCACAACCGGCACACCGGATGTGAGCTCGAATTTATCGGGTTGGTCATCACATGACACTGTACCTATCGCAAATGCGAGGCATATCGCCGGGACGTAATACTTTATATTGGGTTTCATGTTGAATATCCTTTGAAATTAATAAGAATAGGTGGCACGGACATCTAAGTGTACGGCATCCTCAAGAAGATTGGGATTATATACCACGTCATCAGTAGGGAATGGTAACTTGAATGATTCACGAGTCACATTTGGAGCCGGAGTGCCGGAGTCGTATGTCGCTTCACCTGCATTTGCTGAAGAGGCAGCCTTCTGAATATCCCATACCCCATTCTCATAGTAGTATTTGAATAGTTCGTTGACGTTCCAATAGCAGTTGCGACGCTGAGCGGTGATTTCAGCGATAGCTCTATCAGCATCATAATATGCAAGACGTACATAATCATACCAGCGGTCTCCCTCGCAAGCTAGCTCAAGACGTCGTTCCTTCCAAACGTCATCGAAAGTAATAGACGAGAGTGGGGTGGCTGTGTGGTTGGCACGTGATCGCACAGCGTTGAAAGCGGCCAGAGCATTTGCATCAGATGTTGATTCGCTGTTGCCAAGTACAGCCTCGGCATAAATAAGATACACATCGGAGAGACGCAGCAGATGGGTGGCAAGACCAGACGCCATGTTGTTGGCCGCCACACCGAGAGACTGCTCATGATCGTATGCGTCACCATAAAGATGCTTCACATTGAAGGCTCCTGTATTGGATTGCCATGTGGCAGGGCCACCTTTGCCGTACCCATCCGTCTCATATACAAATCTAAGCACATCAAAGCCACCTTTGTCTGTCCAGAAATATTCGTATTTGTCACCGGCAGTCATGAGTGTCGCTTTACGTCGGCTGTCGTTGTCAAGGCGGTTGGCCGGGTCGGCAAGTACATCAAACCCGAAAGCATCCTGAAGATCTACTGATGGACCCGTATATCCTCCCCAGCAGTCGCCGAATTCATCAAAGCCTACGGGTGCGAGATCACTTTGAAGAGCGTTCTGTCGAGTCCATGCTTCGCCAGAGGATGTCCATCTCCATGCAATAAGTGACTCCTCGCTTTCGTTGTTGGCCAGACGGAATACATCAGAATATTCCGGCAGAAGGTTGCGCCCGGAGTTATCGATCACATCTTTGGCGTACTTGGCGGCATTGTTGAGATCGTCAGCGTTGCGTGTATGTGACTGACCAAGACCGGCCTTGGTCAGATATACTTTTGCCAACAGCGCTTCAGCGCAATAGTAATCGATACGGCCCTTTGACGCTGATTCAGGTAGCAGCTCCATTGCCTTTTCAAGAGTCATTATGATATATTCATATACATCAGCCGATAGAATTTTCTTTTTGTCATTATAGTTACCGTTAAGCTCGTCGCTGAGGTCGTGTATGATGGGGATATCACCGAATGTACGTACGAGATAGAAATAGGCCATTGCTCTCCATGTCAGACATTCACCCATACATGCATTCTTAGCCTCAATAGAGGCCGGAGAAGCTTTCAGATTGTTGTATACGACCGAAGTGTGTCCAATGACGGCCCAAAGAGCACACGACATATTCACAAGGTCTGTGTCAGTACCTTTGACGGTGAATGTCAGGTAAGGTGAATTGCCCATGTATATGTTGCCGGCGAGAACTTCGCCAACTTTGATAAATCCACGCTGAAAGTCAAACCAGGGGGAGTTATATAGGAAGTTTACACCTTGGTAGCATTGTTCGTCGTTGAGATAGAAATTCGATGTATTGTAGGAATCTTCAGCAGGACGGTCAAGGAAGCTTTCGCACGATGACATAGAGAGGGCTGTGGCTGTCAGGCACAAGGCACCTACATAATTATATATTTTCATGATGAGTATTCTTACGGATTAGAATGAAATGTTCAGACCAAATGAATAGGTAGTCGGTGAAGGATAGCGTCCGAAGTCAAGGCCGAAAACCAGACCCGATGAGTCTTGTGTGGAAGCACCGATTTCCGGATCATAGCCCTTGTATCTGGTGATGGTCCATAGATTCTGGACATTGGCATATAACCGCAGATTCTCAAGATACAGCTTCTTTGTTATTGATTTTGGGATTGTGTAGCCTAAAGCAATATTTTTGAAGCGCAGGTAAGAGCCATCTTCAATATATCTTGAGCTAAGACGGTCGTTATCATTCGGGTCATTTATAGCCGCACGGGGCACCTTTGTCTCTGAATTTTGTACACGCACATTCAGCACATCGTCATACCACGCACCATATGTATATACCTTGTCAGGATCGATGGGAGCAAGTACGGCATGGTCGTTGACGGTATTGATCTGATTGGTCCATGTGGATTTCATGTTAGTGAGATTGATGGCGAGGTAATTTAGCACATCATTACCGTATGATCCTTGCAGGAAAAGGCTCAGGTCAAAGTTCTTATAGTGGAGCGTGTTGGTCCATCCGAATGTGAAGTCAGGCATAGGCGATCCTATTACAGTGCGGTCATTGACATCAATTTTGCCATCATTGTTGACATCCTTATATTTGATGTCACCCGGCCAAACGGTGTTGTAGCGATTGAATACTCCGTCAGAAGGGAAGTAGTCTGATTTAGGAGAGTTGATGATGTCGTCGTAATCCTGATATATACCCTCTACTACATATCCGTAGAAATTATAAAGAGGCTGTCCGATAGATGAGACTGATACCACATCATCCCATTGGCCGTATCCTACGAGATTCGCATTTTTTGTGCCGGAGAGAGATTTGAGACGGTTTTTATTAAATGATATCTGGAAGGTAGATTCCCATTCAAAATCTTTTGTCTGTACTGGGATGGCTCTGAGCTCGAATTCGAGACCCTTGTTTTCGATTTCGCCATAGTTACCCTTGGGAGCGGCAAGAGCAGAAGATACGTTACCGGAGGTGCCCATGTAAGTAGGCAACTGCATAGACATGAGCATATCCTTTGATGTCTTAATATAGGCATCGGCAGTGAGGTTGAGGCGATTGTTGAAGAATCCGAGATCAAGTCCGATGTTCCATTGCTCCTGAGTCTCCCATTTTATGCCAGTGTTGGGCAGGTTGCCCGGCCGGTAGCCCATACCTAAGGCTGACGGCATACGATTGATTGTGGCCCCCCAAGCATATCCGCCTATATTGGAGTTACCGGTCTGTCCCCAACCGAGGCGTAGCTTGCCGTTTGACAGCCATTTGCCGGTGCTTGCAAGAAATTTTTCGTTGGAGAAACGCCACGCAGCTGCCACTGAGTTGAAGCCAGCCCAGCGATTTTTGGGACCGAAATTTGATGAACCGTCATATCGGTAGGTGTATGTCAGTAAGTAGCGGTCATCCCAGTTGAGGGTCTCACGGGTGAAAAATGATGCCATGGATGAGCTACCGAAACCCGCACCGATCTTGAAACTTGTGGTATTGCCGAGGGCTGGGTTATGTACCGCGTCAGAGGGCAGACCGTTAGATGCTACCTTGGTATAATCCCAACTTGCTTCCCAACACTCCTGACCGATCATTGCTGAATATGATAATCGGTCGTATTGTCCGTTGTAAGATACATAATTCTTCAGTGCCCAGTACCAATTGTCGTTTTTATGGATGGAAGATTCGTTTTCATTACGTACCCAGCCGCCGAGATCGATAAGGGGCTTGTATGTCTCTCCCTTGGAGCTGCTTACATCGTAATCAAATTCTGCATGCCATGTAAGACCCTTGAGAGGGTTGACGTCGAAGAATATATTGCCGGCAAGTTTTTTACGCTGGAGCTTGATGTCGTCACTCATCGCGAGTGCTACAGGATTAGGATTGGTATATCCCTCTCGTATCATTGTAGCATAGTTTCCATCGATATCATAAATCGGAATGTCAGGCAGTGTTGACAGGGAATAGTAAATGACACCATTTTCACCATCGGCAAGCTTGATATTTTCATCAGTATTCGTAAATGACGAACTTACACCGAGTT
>CAZBWZ010000014.1:0-31803 GCA_964495725.1 uncultured Bacteroides sp. | reverse complement strand
GCTATCTTGCTGCTTAAGAAAATTTCACGAAAACAAAATGTTTAAATCACTTCAAATATAGAATTAGAAACGTAAAATAATCTGCGATGAGAACGCATAAATATTGTCCACATTGCTATCGGCAATTGAAGAGAACGCGCTTACGAAAATTGGGTTACTCTTTTGAGTGCGTCTATTGTGATGAGGACTTCTTTCGCGTGGAAGTCCTAAGTGTTAAAACAGTTAAGATTTACAACCCTAAATTTCAGATAAAGCAACTCATATAATATCCCATAGTATATCGATATTTATTTCTCATGAGTGTGTCATTAAATCATGATTGATTACAATTTCCATATAAACTCTGACGCAGCATCTTACAAAGCAATCAGCCTATTCTCGGGAGCTGGTGGTTGCTCTTTGGGATTTCATAAATATGGCATCAATATTCTCGGGGCATATGATATTTGGCCCGAGGCTGTTGAAACATACAATAAAAACTTTGATGGAGAAAAAGCCCATATAACAGATTTGGCGAGTTGCGATTTCATAACAATTCGTGATGGGTTGGGACTAAAAAAGGGAGAACTGGATATAATTATTGGAGGTCCTCCATGTCAAGGTTTTACTACTTTGGGCAAAAGAGGCGAAAAAGACCCACGAAACAAGTTGCTTATTAATTACACAAAAGCACTGGAAATATTTTACCCACGATGGTTTATGATGGAGAATGTCGAAGGCATGTTAACTACAGCAAATGGAGATTTTGTTGTTGAAGCAGTTGACAGGATGGTTAAGCTTGGCTATACTGTTTGTATAAAAAAGGTCTATATGCATGAGTATGGTCTCCCACAACGACGCAAGCGTGTGATTATAATTGGTAATCGAGAAGGTAAAAATTTCTCCTTCCCACCTGTAACATCGGCAGCCGGAGGATTTAGATATCGAAATGGAGAACGAACTCTATTTGATGCAATACAAGACTTGGAAAATTATGATTGTCCAAAGATAAACCATGTAAGAAAGTTTGAGGATGGTATTAAGCTAAAACGCATAGAAGCCCTCAAAGAAGGAGACACTATGAAAAATTTGCCGAAAGAACTCCAACATGAGTCATATGCAAGAAGAGCTGCAAGAAGAGTCTGTGATGGTACACCAAGCGAGCACAGGGGTGGAGCACCAAGTGGTTTGAAACGTCTGATTTATAATGAGCCGAGTTTGACCATTACAGGTTCTTGCACTAGTGAATTTGTGCATCCAAAGGAAAATCGGATGATTACAATAAGAGAATGTGCCAGGATACAAACTTTTCCAGATGACTTCTTTTTCTATGGATCAAATTCTCAGCAAGAGCAACAGATTGGCAATGCGATACCACCATTCTTTGCCAACCTTATTGCTCATCAAATTTATTTGGCAGACAAAAAAGAATCAAACAATTTGTCTGCCGGTCTTTTGTATTATGACGTTACAAAATCTACAGCCAAAAGCCCAGCTCTCACAAAGACGTGTAGCAGACTCAATCGTTTTTTGTTAAATACATTATTTGTCTATGAACCGACAACAGAAGGAGTTCTATAAATCATTTTCAGAACATGGTTCGGGAGATGCAAAAGTTTGCATAGAACCCAAAGAAGTGTTATTACTTCTATATATCGCCTCATCAGATTTAGGTCAAAACACACCCTCCGGTGCGTCTAAAGAGATCCGACATGTTGCTAAAAAGGGGTTTTACTCTATCACTCGCAACGATGTTGACAAAATTTGTGACGTTTCGGCTGATGAATGTTTTGAAAACATGATTGAGTGCGGAGTCACTGATGTTAATTCCAATATAATTTACTTGTATCTGAAAAATCTTTGCGAGTTATATAGAAGACGTGTTAAGTTCTATTACATACTCAAAAATCAACCATTCCCAATTGCTGAACAAATAGTTCCTCGTAGTCTTTTAGAGTTCGGCAATTGTGAAAACAGTCTATTAGCGGATTGGTTGGAATGGAGGAAATGGTTATTTGATATTGACAATCGAAGTGCGCAAGAGACAGGATATGTATTTGAACCAATTTTAGCAAGTTGCCTCGGGGGAGAACCTTTGTCAGCAAAAAATTCTCCTGTTAAGCGAATCGATGACAACGGGAATCAAACGACCAATGGAAGGCAAGTCGACTGTTATATAGAAGATTCAAAAGAAGTTTATGAATTAAAAATGCGAGTCACTATAGCTGCAAGTGGCCAGGGGAGATTCAATGAAGAGATGAGTTTCCCAGTTGAAGTGCGACGTGCTGGCTTAACCCCCATTTTGGTCGTTTTTGACGGCACGGAATCAGAATTACTTAAAAAACTCAAAAATCAATATGTGAAATGTGGTGGCAAATACTACATTGGAGAAGATGCTTGGAATATATTGAAAGAAAGAGCAGGAGAGGAAATGGGAATATTTATAAATAAATATATTTATCCTCCGATTAATTCAATGGAGAAACATCTTTGTTCAGATCCTCGTGAGATTACCATATCAAAGTTAGCTAACAAAATAGTTCTATCGGGCGCACATGGGACATACGAAATTGATCGTAACTAAAAGATTCTGTTATGCCGATAGAGTCAGTATCGCAATAAAATTGAACAGCAGATTCATCTTTCTGTTCACAAAACCCCAAATCGTGAACAGCAACGCCAGTTTTCTGTTCACAAAACAACCAATCGTGAACAGCAATTCACACGTGGTCAAATTATGATGATTATGAACACTTGCGAAACGGCATCTTTCATCGTCTTTCATCGCCAAATAAACTTGCCTATTCTCAAGAATAAAATCATAATTCGCTGATATTACGATGCTAATAACTTCTTCGACGAAGAGGAATACTAAGCTAATTATACCCTGATTATATAGGGATAAGTATTTTAAGATAAAAGAAATGAGGCAAGAATTAATAAACTTGTCTCATTCTTTTTTTTAGTTCTTATGTTTTATTTAAAACTTGTCTTGGACACAGGTAAATCATTGAGGTTTTTGAGAAGCTTATCAAAGTTTTTTGATTATCAACCTATAATTCGGAAGCGGATTAACGTAACGTACCATTAAAGTGTGCAAGTCTAATTGCTACATCAAGAATAAATGTTAAATTTGCATTTACATTAATACTTAAGCGAGCATACCATGGCTTTTGATTATAAAAAAGAGTATAGGGATCTATATATGCCCAAGACCGTTCCTGATGTGGTGGATGTGCCTGAGATCAATTATATTTCAGTGTGCGGAAGCGGTAACCCTAATGAACCAGACGGGGAATACCAGAAAGCAGTCGGGATGCTTTATGCGGTGGCCTATACGTTAAAGATGAGCTATAAAACTGACTATCATATCGATGGTTTCTTTGAGTATGTGGTGCCACCGCTTGAGGGACTTTGGTGGACCGACTGCGAAGAAAGGGGTGATTTTTCCGATAAATCAGCATTCCGGTGGAAAGCGATGATACGCTTACCTGAATTTGTGAAAACCGATGATGTGGGATGGGCAAAGAGCCTGGTGTCAAGGAAAAAAGGCATTGACTGTTCGCCTCTGAGCTTTATGACTATGCATGAGGGACTGTGTGTCCAGATAATGCATATCGGTCCGTACGATACAGAGCCGGTATCACTTGCGGTTGTTGATCGGTTTCTTCATGATAATGGATATGTCAAGGATATATCCGAATATCGCCGCCATCATGAGATATATCTTTCAGATCCGAGAAAAAGCAGACCGGATAAGATAAAAACCGTAATAAGAATTCCCATTAGGCAATCGTAAAAAATTAAGTTGGTAAGAATTTTTACCGGATTTTCCGAGCAGATTTCTTTTCCGTAGAAAAGGAGTGTGGCGAACTACATGAATTATTGTGAAATCGCGTTATGTATAAGAAGGTTCACTGTCCCTCTATTCCGGCAAGTGAGGTTGACGAATGGACAATCGAGGAATTCCTCTGCAATAGTGAGATGATGAGGGTTGGGAAGCTTACGAGGGCGGCAATACTGCTGTTAGGTAAACCGTTGGCTCTCCAGAAGATACATCCTACAAACGCTCAGATTACTTGGATATGGAGAGACAAGGATGGAGAGGTAGTGGACTATGAACATTTCTCTATTCCTTATATTCTTACTGTAGATAAGATATTTGCTAAGATTCGCAATAAAACAATGCGAGAGTTGCCGGGTGGTACACTATTCCCGGATACAATGAAGCAGTATGAAGACTACTCCGTGCGCGAGGCTCTTCATAATTGCATAGCCCACCAAGACTATACCCTCGGAGGGAGAATAACCGTGATTGAGAATGATGGATTCCTGTTCTAAAGCAATAAAGGGGCTTTCATTCCCAAGTCTATTGAAAAAGTCCTTAAAGATAAAGGCCCCCAGTCTGAGTACAGCAACACATGCCTCGCTCATGGCATGGTTCATTTCAATATGATCGATACCGTTGGAAGGGGAATACCAAAGATGTTTAAGGAGCAGCGTCGCCGTAATTTTCCGATGTCTGAATATGACATTGACGATAAGGCTCTGACCGTTGGAGTGACAATATATGGTATATCAGCCGACGATGCCTATACCGACCTCTTAAAGAACGATTCCTCATTAACTCTTATGGAATGTCTGTAGCTATATGCAGTAAGAAGACATAAACCAATAACTAAAGAGGCTGCAAAACATCTGAAGGATAGAAAACTTATTGAGGGAAAAGCACCCAGATACAACATAGCTTTATCAGTGGCACAGAGGAGTCAGCAAGTAGGCCATTATACTAAAGAAACCGCGCTCAACAAAAAAGCTATTATTAAACTGATTCTGCAGTTAGGCGAAAATTCCGGCAATATCGGATTCAAAAGATAAGATGCCTTTGAAATGCTTGAATCGAGTCTACCGGCAAATATTACAAAAACTCAGAAGCTCAATCATGTTTCAAATATGCTCAGGATTATGCAGGCTTCGGGATTGTTATCTATAACAGAAAAAGGGAGAGCGTGGTTAATAACAGAAAAAGGGAGAGCGTGGTTAATAACCGAAAAAGGAAGACGGGAGATTTAGAGTACATGTAACTACATGTAATTACGTGTAGCTACATGTACTTACATGTAATTTTAATCCACAGAACATGAGGATGAAGATTTTCCTTTTACATGCTCCTTTCATCTCCTTTTATCGCAAAATAAACTTGCCTATTTTTTAATATTGAGGATGTAAATGCTTAATATATTGAAATTTAAGACTCCTTCAACGAAGAGGAATACTAATCGACAGCCAGCCGATTCGCCAGCTTTAACAATTAAAATACAAGCGATTGACAAGCTCAGAATAAACTTGTCAATCGCTTTTTGTATTTTATCTATGTAAAATTTCTACTTGATTTTCAGGTGTTTGGCCAACTAGAAAGATCGTTGATTTGTCTAAATTATTAGAATTCCGACTGTCTTACAATTTGTTACAGTCCATCCTCCGTAGTATCCATCTTCTTTAAATGAAGATGGATATCACTACTCTTTGCTTCTGCCGGGAGGAATGATATTACGCGGAGATGGTCAGCTGAGATTTCGCCGAGCGGATCAAGGTCAAGGTGAATTCGATTGTTGAAACAGTAGAAGTATCCGCCATATAAATACAGACATGCGCAGTCTCCGTCGCCATATATTTTATACTCGATGTGGCCTTCAAATCTCAATTCCAAGATTTCATCAGTTCCATTGCACATGTGCAATTTTAACTCAATAAAGTTGGCTTCGTGGTATATGTTGATTGAGAGTAATTCACTGTCATGAAAACTCCCCATATTTCCATGGGCTATGAGGTCAAAACCATCTATGAGATCGCAGAGGTCGTCCATCAACTCACCTGCATCGGCTTTCTCGGATGCTTCGGCAATGTATGAGGCAAATTCCTCTCGTTGGCGGAGGGCCATCTTTAGATCTTCCGGATTAACCGGGATTTCAGCCCCATTCTGTTTAAGAATTTCAGCGCTTTGCAAAGCATCTATTAAATAACCTGTATACTGATAGTCGGTCCAGAGGGTATTTTCGCACTCTCGATATTTGAATAGAGACATGCCGGGTTATCGGGTGTGTCGTTCATCAGGAATGCCACCGTTTTCATCAAGTTTCCATAATCGGAATGAAGCCGATGGTTATAACAGATAGCCTTCTTTTTACAATCATCTAAATATCTGTAAAGAGCAGCTCCCAATTCTGAGGCTTTTTTATCTGCGGGTTTCGCTGTTGACACCTTTTTGCGTGGTTTCACGAATATGACCGTAGCCTTGGACTTGGGCTTTGCACCGAACTTGTCACGGAGAAAAAAAGTCCACATCTCATCGATACTGGTGGATTGTGATTGGGTAAGCAGCATACCGGAGTGGTCGCCTTCCCAATCAAAATCCGGAATGGCTTGCAGCAGGGCTGACGTGCTGAGGATAGGTGCGCAGTCGGGTGATATCATGCATGTCGGTTCGAAATCCACATAATATGTTTTGCACCCTTTGCCCGACCAGTCCTCACCGCGATATGCCCGTGATTTGACTCTGCCTTTTGCAATAATCCCCGTGGCACCTTCACCGATCTTCAGCATATAGACCACGTCCCCTTTTTTGATTCTTTGGTAATCCCATACACTCCAATTCATAATGGATGTACCTCCCGACAGACACCATTCCATATCACGAAGATAGTCAATCGTCCGGTAGGATGATATGGCCGGATTCCATTTCAAGATATAGGTTGCCATTTTGATGATAATGTTGATTCTGTATATCCCTTAGTTATCAAGTTGTGTGATCGAGGCTGCCCTTTGGAGGATTTTCATATTTCTCAATCCGTATCCGCAACTCTCGGTTTTCTTTCCGTAATGTCGTTAACATGTTACTTCACAGCTACAAAGATAGTGTTTCTATTTGAATTGCTCAAATAATAATCACTACTAATTTTCATGTCTATCTGCAGTTTATCGCATTTTGAAGACGGGCTTAGCATGATTATGCTTTGACTGAATAGTTGCAATCCGAATATTTGTAGGCCAGAGCAAAAATATATAAATTTGCGTTCAAATTCAATTGTTGAAATAATGACAATGAAAGAAGATACGAAAAAACTTAATCGGATAAAGACTGTATTAGCCAAAACCGGTCATACCGGGAAGTGGTTGACAGAACAACTGGGTAAGGATCAAGCCACAGTTTCCAAATGGTGTACAAGTACGTCACAGCCGGATTTGACTACACTCTCAGACATATCAAATGTCTTCGGCGTGAAATTAAGAGACTTGGTTGCGTCTAATAGGTAAAATATTAAATTCCATAGATTAATAACATTGTATATGGACGCGAATTCGTTTTACCAACTGCTTTATAAAGAAATCTTATCATATAAAAACTTCCTTGAAACTGCTAACAATGAATGGATAGTCAAGGGGTTTATTGATGTAGATAAGAATATCTACACAATCACTACCGATACCAAGGTGGTGTCGAAAATAATCGAAATACTACTAATTCCGAAATTTGAAAATTTCGCAAAAAGGAATAATCTTAGTTTGGAGTTACCATCCAAACAGAATTACTATCCTGATTTAACATTTAAGGACAATGATGGAAATCTTTTTGCTGTGGATTTCAAGTCAAGCTATTACGAGGGATTGAAAGCTAATGGCTTGACACTTGGTTCATATTGGGGATATTTTAGAAATAGAGCTGAAAAGATGAGCATGGACCATCCTTATGGCGCGTATAAGTGTCATATCGTTGTAGGCATATTATATCATCAGGCAAAAGGGCTTGAAAACGAGAAAACAATATATTCAATAGACCAAATTGATGCAATAAAATCGGTCATCGATAATTTTATATTTTTTGTGCAGCCCAAATGGAAGATCGCACTTGATCGTCCTGGGAGTGGCAACACAAGGAACATAGGAGGTGTGGATGACATAACAAAACTGATAAACGGTACTGGTCCATTCTCCGAACTGGGAGAGGATGTATTTGATGATTATTGGATGAACTATTATAATAAAGCTGATGCTAAACTATATGGCTCCGGAATACCCAACTACACCAATCTTGAGACATACAAAGCTTATAAAACAAATAATTCCCTCCTTGATAAACTTAAATAGGCAATGGCAATACAAATTCCCCCAATAAAATCACAAGGTATAAAAACAAAATTAATTCCTTGGATTAATGACTTAGTGCTAAGATCAGGTTTAGACCTAAAAAAAGCGAACTGGGTAGAGCCATTTTTCGGTACTGGTGTTGTAGGTTTTAACACTGTTGTTACTGGTCGTCATATAGTTGGTGATACCAATCCACATATAATTAAATTTTATAAATGTGTTCAATCAGGAGACGTAAATGAGGTGAACATGCGTGCTTATTTAGAGAAAGAGGGACAGATTCTTTCAACAGCAGATGAAGATGGATATTCTCATTATAAATATATTCGGGATAGATTCAATCGTGAGGGTAATCCTTTTGATTTCATTTTTCTTTCGCGTGCAGGTTTTAATGGAATGATGCGGTTTAACAGGAAAGGTGAATGGAATATCCCTTTCTGTAAAAAACCAGAGCGTTTTGCTCAAGCTTATATTACAAAGATTTGCAACCAAATAGCAGGAGTACGTCGAATCATTTCATTGGGAGACTGGAACTTTAACAATGTTTCTTTCTTTGAGACAATTGAACAAGCAACGGCTGATGATATGATTTACTGCGACCCTCCATATTACGGAAGATACGTGGATTATTACAATGGATGGACTGAAGATGATGAACTAAGTCTATTCAATCTACTTAAGAATACGCCAGCAAAATTTATACTATCTACTTGGCATCATAATGATTTCCGTGAAAATGAGATGATGGGTCGGTTATGGAATGAGTTTAACGTATGCACCAAAGATCATTTTTATCACAATGGTGCCAATTTAGAGAATCGGCATAGCATTGTAGAAGCACTTGTTTATAATTTTGAACTTGGAGAGCGTGAATTGATTGTTGAAAACAAGCCTAAAGAAGCGCCATCTTTGTTTGACATCCCATCATGAATTCAAAAAAATGATTCCCAATTCTCAGTTTCATAATTTTATCACATACTGTGGCAATGCGTTTGAATTAACGCGAGTAGTCAAGGAGAATGTGGATATGATTTTCGCAGATCCACCTTATTTTCTGTCGAAAGGGAAAACAATTTGCATAAATGGTAAATATAAGAAGCTTGAGAAAGGCGAATGGGACCACGAACGTTCATTGGATGAAATTAATGATTTTAACATGAAGTGGCTTACAGAATGTATAAAAGTTCTAAAGCCAGATGGAACTATTTGGGTTAGTGGTACATATCATAATATCTTTAGCGTTGCAACGTGTCTCCAGCGATTAGGATTCAAAATTTTGAATATTATAGTATGGCAGAAGACCGATCCAAGGCCGACATTATCAACTCAGTATTTCAGTTTTACGGCAGAATACATAGTTTGGGCAAGAAAAAGTGAGAGGCAGCCACATTATTTTGATTGCAATAAAATGGAAGAACTAAACGATGGCAAGCGTATGCCTGATGTTTGGCAAATTCCAATTGTTCGTCCTTGGGAAATGCGATGTGGTCCGCATCCTACCCAGAAACCATTAAAATTACTTCATCGAATTATTTTATCTTCAACAAGAATAGGAGAAACGATCTTAGATCCTTTCGCAGGAAGCTGTACAACCGGAATCGCTGCAAATTTACTTGGAAGAAATTTTATTGGGATTGATCAAGACGCAGGCTATTTACAAATAGGTGATAAAAGACGTTTGGAATTAGAGTCAAAAGATATTTTCAATCGTATTTTCAAAATGCTAAATGCCAATCCAATGGAACCTATGGTAATAGTAAATCATGCTCGAAAATCGACAAAAAGCCTTATGTTAGAAAAGGGTATTTGCTATCTTCGTGCTGGTGATTCAAAAGGCTCCATACTGGTAAAACCTGGCATTGAAAGGTTGCAATATATTTTGATTCATACAAATGGAGAAGACGCACATATGTACAAACTCATAAATAAGGGAACTTTTCAGATATGGACGAAAGAAACTTTAGTGCAACATGGCTTCAATCCTTCGAATGCCCCTTATTATATTGTTCTTCACTTCCAACCAGAAAAAGAAATTCCTATTCAAAAAGAACTTAATCTAAAAGCCAAGAGATACTCCTTTGTATCTAAAATAATGCCTTTGAGCGAAATAGATTAATCATTTCTACATTAGAATTCACAATTACTCTCCACCTTCGCGACCAAGAACTGATAAATTCCTCGTTAATAAATTGGGCTATACATTCAATTGTCACCTCGGCGCTCAATCCTGACGCGAAGATATGAAAAAATTCATCATCGAGACTATTTTTGATTACGCGCGGAATATTTATTTTCATAAAAATTGGTTATTTACAAAAGATTAGGTAAATTCGCAATCATGTTCTCATGAGTACATAGAAGAAATAATCAGATAATAGTGATTTTTAAAATGGCAGATTTAAATTTCTTTTTCTTTCAATTTCCTCCTGCGATGCAGATGATATTCAAACTTAGTTATATTCCTAAAAAAGAAGATTTCAAGGAATTGACAAGTGATTTATACGAGGAAATGTACGGAAAACTTTCAGAGGAGGATTCCGGGCCTCTAAATAATCAGAGAGTGTTTGCTATTATTCCCGATGACGAGAAGGTATGTGATAAACTTTTTGAGGAATACGGTAATAATCTGATGATAGTAGGCGAGGATGAGATTTCAACCTTTGAACGCGCGGCTAATGCCATTGAGAATTATTGCCAGAAAAGTGGGAAGAGTTTTGAATCCTTGACAGATAAACTGATCTATGTAGCGGGAATTCTTCCCGATGATTTCTCCAAGAGTACTCCCTATGCCAAGTATGCCAAGTATTAAAACTGAATTGAGAGATTGGCAGACAGTGTGGCACCTTACCTGTATTATCGCTACCTTAACTCAATGCAGGTCAACCGCAATCCTGACTCATGGTCTTAAGTCGGGCAAATAGAAGGCTTTTATGCATAATACCGTTGAAAGTTGTTTATTTCTTATTAAAGTATAACCTAAGATTATGTCCACCAGAGGCAATATTGTAATAAAAAGAGGAGATGATGAAATTCACATTTATCGTCATTGGGATGGAAAACCATCTATAACTGGGGCAGACCTTCTTAAAATATGCCGAGATTCAAACTTTGATGTCTTTGGTATAATCCAATCTATGGCAAGAGAAGGTCAGTACGAATTGACCCAATTCAAACATGGAGATGCTGAATACCAGTATACCATAGATATAGATAGAAAGAATGTTGAAGCTATCCATATTCCAGATGGAGTATAGCTGGAAAGTGATGAGTTTGAGTTGAGCTGATAACAAGGGCGGATTGCTAAAATAGAATAGCAGTTTTGTGAAATACTACCTCTCTGATCTGGTATCTATCGATGATGGGTATAGAGATAGCATTTCAGTACGAAAGTGTATTGGTTATTAGTACCTATCTCACAAAACTCTGACAACCAAAATTAATTTGAATGGATTATTCCAACAGTTCGAAAATGTTTAAGATTCCATAACCATTGTAATGAGCGTTTGATGTGTTTTCTGCGCGTTTTCACTTTTTTTACTCGTTGTGCAATTAGCGTTTTATCATCTTTCATCTCCAAATATTCTTGTTTTCTTTCTAAATAATCAACATAAAATACTGATATTTAAGTCTGTAATAGTTTGTAAATAAAAAGTACATCAATCGGATAAACAGTGGTTCTATATTTATCTGATCTTTTATGATCATTCATATATATTGGAGATGAAGTAGATATTAAATCTTGTTTTACATCTCGATACGGGGGCTATATTTCGTAGACCCGTATTTAGGTGGATAATTTATTTTTTGTAATATTGGGTCGTCATAATTTGGTTTGGTAAGGGGTGTTGAGTATCTTTACGGAAATTTTTGCGAGTAAGTGTAATTAAAGGATACTGTATGGCTAAAAAAAAGAAACGGAGTGAACCCGAGGTAAGCAAGTCACTGTTTGATGTTTTTGATGGGAGCAGGTCGGAAATTTCTCAGCAAGAGCTGGATGATCTTAAGATGATGGCTGATACGGCTATGCAGACCATTTCGGCTGAAGAGCGGGAGGTATACCAGATGATGTGCGCTCTGGCCTCAAGTGGAGTCTCCCCTGATGATTATGCGGAGTTTTATGACATATTCCAGACGGCAAGTTCTATTGTAGACAACATGTCTTCTGATTCTGAGGATACGGAAGATGATTTTCCAATCCGTTTCAATCCAACACCTTTCGGCCAGGGCCGATGTGGTATTAAGGAGTACAGGCCTCTGGTTGATGCCTCGGATCGTACGCTGGTGCTGAAAATTCAGATGAAGGATGTGACCAAGCCACCGATGTGGCGTGAGGTTGAGATCCCCGCCGATTTTAATTTTTTGCATCTGCATGAAGTGATTCAGGATGTGACTGGATTGAATGATTATCATCTGTGGCAATTTAACAAGAAAGCATACGATTCGTCGTTGCAAATCGCTGTCGGGATGGATGAGGATAATCCTTTCAGCATGGGAATGGAAGAGGTTACTCATGAAGCCGAGGAAACGCCGGTCACTCAATTCCTGCAGAAGAAAGGGGATAAACTGGAATATGTGTATGATTTCGGAGATGACTGGATCTTCGAAATTTCGGTTAAGGACCTGCTGGATAAAAAGATCGGGTATCCGGTATGTCTGAAGTATAAAAGCGAACTTAACGCCATCGAAGATTTCGGAGGAGTATGGAGTTACGTTCAAGCTCGCGAAGAGCTCGAAAACTGGTCCAAACTTTCAAAGAAGCAGAGAACAGAACGTGTAGACAGGTGCGGTTTCGAGACCGAGCATGACTATCTTGAGTTTCTCAACAGCCATCGTATCAGTCTTGATGACGTCAATGATATTCTGAAAGGCATTTAAACCATAATTCGGTTGTCGAATAATGGTTTGATATGGAAGAAGTGAACAGTTGATATATTGTGAGTCGAGATCTCAAACAGGTAGGTGTATTAAAATTAGGGTTATTAATATATTGATTTTAAAATCAATATATTAATAACCCAAGCTACTGTTCAGATCTACAATACAGCTTTGAAAGCGGGGTAGGAAGCAAGGAATTGCAATGGACACGGGGCAGCCGGATCTTGCAAGTCCTTGCTTACATCTATGGTTGTGCATGGGAGAAGCTATGAGTGAGCTATTTCTGCCTCGGTGGGACTCCCTGATGCAGGATTGGAATGAAATATATAGTTCTTGCGTTCAATAAGTCCCCATAATAGCAGCAATCCTACAACGCAACCGCTAAATAAAAATTCAAAACCGGGATCATGCGACCGGAAAACATTACGGAAAAATACGTCGATAAAGGGTACCATCATTATGCCGATATAGTTTACCGACAAAACATAACCGAAATACTGAGTGCCCTCTGCTTGATTAGGCGCAATATAAGTAGTCTTGTTATAGATAATCGGCTGAATAACACCGTAAGCAAATCCTATAAACAAGGACATAATGGCATAAATCCAGAAGTTATGGGTAATGCCCATCACCAACAAACCGGCGGCACATACCGATAGGCAAATCAAAACGACGTTTGAACCCATCCAACGCTTGACCGTAGCCACCACCGCACCGGCAAATGCACACGTCATATAATATGCGGCTGTCACTATTCCTACCTCTGTCGTTGACATACCATACGCCTTCATTGTGAAGGGTGCATAATATGATATCGAGGTCGTGGCATAAGTCAGGACACAGTATAGGATACATACCATAAGCAGCAATACTGTAGACCGACGCCCTTGAAAATGGTGTGCATCATTGTTACCGGCAGAGACGGAAGTCCGCGAGGAATTTACGGACGGATTACCGGTAACAATTCTGTGGGCCTTGATATATTTTTGAGTCATGAAGGGGATAAGAGCCAACGGTATCACAGGTATCAGATAAACGACAAATGCAGCCCGCCAAGAAATAGCAGCTACAATCCCGACATAAACATTTGCGATGACAACCATTGCATTGGATGTAGTTGACTTTAAGCCAAGATCTTGCTGACGGTCTCTACCAACAAACCATTCGGAGATATATCCGGCGGCCAGAGGCACCACCATTCCGCAGCCGATGCCGACAAGACATCCCAACACAATCAGGGCTACCATCGAATCGGCAAAGAAACAGCCTATACCGGACAACAGAAACAGCAGTAGCCCCACCAGCATAATTGCTGTCTGCCGACGCGGTGTGGCCAACTTACCTGTTATTATGACCACCGGTATCATAAACAGATTGGGCAGACTCGTTATCAATTGCGATTCAACAACAGAGGAGTGAAACACATCGTGCAACTTCCCCAGCATGGGAGATATGGCTAATCCCGGCATATTTATAGTCAACGATACGGACAATATCGCTACTAAAGATATAAGTGGCAGTTTACCACTTCCTGTGTCTACATACTTCATAACTCCAATTATTAATGTTGTGGTATTAAGATTATTATTTAACACCATTTAATGAAAGATAGTTCAGCATCAGATGTCATAACTGATATCGGCAAACATCGTGAAATCTTCATTAGCCATCGTGTACCTTGTCGTGATCCCATACGTACCAGTTCATGTCGGTATCATCTTCATTGGCCAGGGCGCATTTCTCCAGATCATTCAGGAATCGGACCATCGTATAAGATGAGAATCCGGGATTCCATTTCAATACCACTATACTCATTGTCAATTATTTTTGAAAATTTCCCCAAAGATAATAATTCTTCGGCGATTGGAGATGGGTTAGAGCTTGTGGATTTGGAGAATAATCGATACTTTTGCAGTAAATACTGAGATTACAATTACCATTGGGCATGTGTGGATCATCTACATCTGCGGTCGTGAATCTCTCATGCATAGGAACGTAGGCCAGGAATAAGGAAGTTGGCCCCGAAATATGTAAACAATACCGTCGCCAAGGCTATGATAATATAAATATAGATGTGCAACGGGTCGGGACTGCGAAATCGGATGGAATGAAAGCGATGGGGCAAGAACCATTTCATTGTGTCGTATGTTAATGTAATAAAAAGCATTACTATGACAAGAAAAGAACTTACCGACATCATAGCCGCCAAAGTGGCGGAGGTCATCAATAATCCCGGAGTATGGGGCGACGATCCACAGATAAGTATAATCCCGACTACTTTATTGGTGGGAATAGAGCGGCACGCGGATGCGGATCGTGCGATAGCGTTCAGCGATTATGCAATCGAAGCTGATGCTGTGGAAGATGGAGATTATTCAGAAGACTCAGCTGATTTCCAGTCGGCTTCGGATCCTGATCTGTATCCAGTCGGCCTATTGATCGACTATGCCGATAGAAAACCCGACATGAAGAAAATCAGTGACTTGGTAGAGAAGTATATCCCTCAGCAAGAGGAGAATCTCTATGCCGAGTAAAGCGTAATATTCAGCTAAGACGATACCGGCAGAGGGCGGCATCCGTCTGTTAGTGCCTTTTAGCACTGACGGATTGCCGCCCACTGCCGGTATCGCCATATGCCGCCACAAGGCGGCTGCCTGTCACGGGTAAATACAGATGCCTGACAGGGAATTTATAAAAATTATCTCGTAGTAATGTGCTGTGTATCAAATTTATAGTATATATATTCTGATCATATTTTAACTTTTGTCGCGGATATGTTTTATTTAATCAAAGATATTCAGTAACTTAGCGACATCAATTACCTTATACTGATATACCCGTAAATAAAAACTATAACGATGAAAGTTAAGAATCTTTGGTTAGCAGCTTGGAGTCTGATGGTGACCGCATGCGGCAGTCATGGCGACTCGGGGAGTGTGGCACCGGCAATCCCCTCTGATTCGGAAATCGAAACCCGTGTAAAGGAGATAGTCTCGGGCATGAGCCTTGACGACAAGGTGGGACAGATGTGCGAGGTCACGATCGATGTCGTATGTGCCGATTCTACACCCGATGGCTCGGCGCAGCTCGATACGGCCAAGGTAAATGCCGTATTCGGGCAATACCGTGTCGGCTCCGTACTCAATACCCCGCAGGGCCAGGCCCAGGATCCCGAGACCTGGAACCGCATAATCTCCGGCATCCAGAAAGCATCTATGGAATATATAGGAATACCCGACATATTCGGTGTGGACCAGAATCATGGCACGACATATACAATCGGAGGCACCCTGTTTCCTCAGGAGATCAATATGGCAGCCTCGTGGAACCGCGACCTTGTGCGCGAGGGAGCCGCGATCTGCGCCTACGAGAGCCGAGCGTGCGATATCCCCTGGGTATACAATCCGGTGATGGACCTCGGACGCAACCCCGTATGGAGCCGTATATGGGAGAGTTTCGGCGAGGATCCCTATCTCAACGGTGTCATGGCTGTGGCTATGGTGGAGGGGTATCAGGGCGGCGACCCCAATCATGTGGGGCCGATGAATGTCGGAGCCTGCCTCAAGCATTACATGGCCTATGGCAATCCGGTGAGCGGAAAGGACCGCACGCCATCATCCATCAATACGATAGATCTGCGTGAGAAATATTTTACACCCTTCAAGATGGCTATCGAGGCCGGGGCGCTCTCTGTGATGGTGAATTCGGGAGTCAACAACGGAATGCCTTTCCATGCCAACAAGGAGATGCTGACAGGATGGCTCAAAGAGGGTCTCAACTGGGACGGTATGATAGTCACCGACTGGGCCGACATACACAACCTCTGGAAGCGTGACAAGATCGCAGCCGATTATAAGGAGGCCATCATGCTGGCAATCAATGCCGGTGTGGATATGTCGATGACCCCGTATGATATGGAATTCTGCACGCTGCTCAAGGAATTGGTAGAGGAGGGCAAGGTGTCACACGAGCGTATCGACGATGCGGTAAGCCGTATCATCAGGTTTAAACTGCGTCTGGGACTATTCGAGCGTCCCAACACACTTATCGCCGATTATCCGCTCTTCGGCAGTGACGGACATGCCGCCAAGGCTCTTGAGATGGCTGTGCAGAGCGAGGTGCTGCTGAAAAATGAGGATGGCCTGCTGCCTCTCCATACCGGAAAGCGCATACTCGTGACGGGTCCCAACGCCAACACGATGCGATCGCTCAATGGCGGATGGTCATACACCTGGCAGGGCTCTGACGATCCTCGATTCCACCAGCAGTACAACACCATATATGAGGCCCTGTGTAATGAATACGGCGCGGCAAACGTGGTGCTGGAGCAGGGTATGGACTATGTGCAGGACTATGGCAAATGGGAACTTGAAGAGAATGTGAGGATAAACAAGGCCGTGGCCGCCGCACGCGGTGTGGATGTTATCGTGGCCTGTATCGGTGAGGATTCATATTGCGAGACTCCGGGCAATACCAATGACCTGCATCTCTCGGCCAACCAGACAGCTCTGGTCAAGGCTCTCGCCGCTACGGGCAAACCTATCATACTTGTGCTCAACGAGGGACGTCCGCGCATCATACGCGAGATAGAGCCTCTTGCCAAGGCTGTCATCGATGTCTTCCTGCCTGGCAATTACGGTGGCGATGCCCTGGCGCTGCTGATGAGCGGCAAGCGCAATTTCAGCGCGCGCATGCCTATCACTTACCCCAAATGGATAAATGCGCTTGCTACCTACGACCACAAGCCTTGCGAGACTGTCGAGACTATGTCCGGAGCATATGATTACGCGGCTACGGTGGATGTGCAGTGGCCCTTTGGCTACGGACTCAGCTATACTACATTTGAATATTCCAATCTCAGGATTGATAAAGCTGAGTTCTCATCAGACGACACTCTCAAGATCAGCGTTGATGTGAAGAATACGGGCAGCGTGGAGGGAATGGATGCCGTGATCCTGTATTCAAAGGATCTCGTAGCCTCGATCACGCCTGATGTGCTGCGTGTGCGCCGTTTCGACAAGATCAGCCTAAAACCCGGTGAAACAAAGACAGTGGAATTCACCCTGCCCGCCACCGACCTCGCGTTCGTCGGCTACGATGGTGAGTGGATCATAGAGAAGGGCGATTTTGAATTCATTGTCGGTGGCAAGGTGGAGAAAGCTGTCTGCACGGACACCCGCAAGATATGAACAATACGGAAAACTCAAATAAATAATGGCAAAAGAAAATACATATATCAGATTTGACTGGGCGATGAAGCATATTCTTCGCGACAAGGCAAATTTCGGTATTCTTGAAGGCCTTATCTCTGTGTTGCTGCGCGAGGATGTAAAAATCGAGGAGATTCTCGAGAGTGAGTCTAATCAGCAGACTGATCAGGATAAATTCAACCGTGTCGACATAAAGGCAAGAAACTGCAAGGGACATATCATAATCGTGGAGGTACAGCTCTCACGCCAGCTGTATTATCTGCAACGTATCCTCTATGGTGCATCCAAAGCGATCACCGAGCATATCAATATAGGAGACAAATATGACCAGGTGCGTAAGGTCTATTCCATCAGTCTGCTATATTGTGATTATGGACAGGGAGATGATTATGTATACCATGGCGAGACAAAATTCACCGGTCTCAATACCGGCAGCCAACTGCTCGTCAACATGAAAGAAAACGGCGTGATAGTGCAGAATCATCCACGTGATGTGTTTCCGGAATATTATCTTGTGAGAGTAAACTCATTCACCAAGATTCCTGAGAATCCTCTTGAGGAATGGATGGAGTATCTTAAGAAAGGTATCGTAAGAGAGGACACCAAAGTGCCGGCTCTGCAACAGGTGAAGGAAAAATTGCGGCTTCTGTCGATGACAACCGAAGAAAGGAGGGCTTATGAGGCCCATATGGACTCTATCATGGTACAGAACGATGTGCTTGACACGGCTCGAGATGAAGGACGCGAAGAGGGTCGTGCCGAGGGTATAAATGCTGTGGCATTGAAGATGATAATCCGCGGATTCTCAGATGATGTCATCTCTGATACCACCGGCCTTACCACACAGGAAATATCAGAATTGAAAAAAAATACCGCTATATGAGACTCAGATTACTTTTGGCCCTGGTCATCATGATGATTGCGGGGATGAGGTCCGAAGCAAAGATTCCTGTTGCAGGCGTTTACGAGGGCGCGGATAAAAATGTGGCCGCGAGCCGTAATATGTATGTGGTGCTGGATTTTATCAACGGTACACCGGATTTCACACAGCAGTTCACCACAAAGGAATCTGCCTTCAAGGTGCTGCCCAAGGATTTCATGAACGCCAAGAAGATAAGCAAGGCGTTTGCCGGCACAAGAGCCGATGGCTTTTCGCGCTATCGCAGTAAGGTGCTGTTCTCAAACTGGGAGGAAATGAAAATCACGAATCCGCGTCTGAAGAATGGCATAGTGATATGTGATTGGGTGGATACATACAACCGCAAGGGAAAGTGTGCCATACTCAGGCTGCCCAACGATTCAATCACTATCTACGGTCTGTCTACCCTCGATCAGTCAATCAGTCCAGACGGTCTGAGACTCGAACTTGTGAAAAGTCTGCTCCCCGCGGGCACCCAGCAGCTACCGCAGCTTACGGACGAGGCGATAGCGTCAGCGAAGAAGGCATTTGAGAGCGGATGTATAGGCGAAATCGAAAGACTTGACAAAATGAAGGATGATGCCTCACCGGCTGCAAAGGAGACCTCAAAAAAGCCCACACCTAAGGCTGCTGCGCCCGAGAGCGACACTGATGTGCCGCTGCCCGTGCTTTGGCGTGACAACGGCCCCACCATGTATGAATTCAAGACGGTGGAAGTGGGTGGTGACTACGGACGCTTCGAGACTAACGCATCCTTGGATTTCTGGGGTGATGCCACCACTGTGCGTGGCGAGGATATAGCATGCCGCGAGTTTATCACTACGGTCTATGAAAACGGACGTATGTATGAGTCTGAGTACATATATTACGGTCACAAAGCGGGCAATAAGGTCATCTTTACCCACCGCTATGATTCACTTGAGGGTGGGTACCACAACTCAAATCCCAAGATTGAAAAGCTGGATACACCGATAGTGCTGAAAGCCACTACTGATGGCAAGGGCCTTGTATTCGGTGACTTTAAATATAAGCGTACATACTGATACATAGCATGTATATAATTTACGGCCGGCTCATGACTGATTTTCTGAGCCGGCCGTTGTCTTATTATTCTCCGTCTTCTTCGACGATGGTCATCACGCGGGCTATGCCGTGGTGAAAGTCTTTTGCGTCCGCAAACTTCTGTTTGAAAGCCGGCTTGCCGTCAGGGCGGATATAGCTCCATTTGCCGTTGGCGCCTGTCTTCACCCTCGCAAGTCCGTCATGAAAGGCTTCGGCCACGCTATACTTCGCTGGTATCACGACCTCACCGGCCTCGTTTATGTATCCAAATTTCCCTCCATCGTCGCAGGGAGCCAATCCATCGTGAAACACAGGTGATGGCACGGGGACACCATTCTGATTTTCAACGAGATCATTAGATGACTTGAATGTAGGCTCAATCACAAAATTGCCCTTGGTGTCGATACATCCGTATCGGTCACCGGATTTCACTATGGCTTTGCCGTCTTTAAAGTCAGCGGCCCAGGGGTATACCGGCTCGATCACATAATTGCCCGAGCGGTCGATATAGCCGAACACTCCGCCTGCCATCACACGCGCAAGCCCGTCGTGGTATTCTCCGGCAAAGTCATACACCGGCTCGGCTACATATCTGCCCGAGCGGTCGATGAATCCGTATTTCCCGTCTACAGTGACCATGGCGATACCGTCGTGCAGCGGTTCGGCTTTGTCGAATACCGGGTCTATGAGGTATTTGCCGTCAGTGCCGATATATCCCCATTTGTCGTCTGTCATCACGCAGGCCATGCCATCATCGAAATCACCGGCGAATTGAAACATGAGAGGAATTGCGAAATTGCCGCTCATGTCGATATAGCCGCGCAGATACTCGATTCTCACCGCTGCCAATCCGTCATGAAAGTCGGCGGCTTCATAAAATACCGGATCTATCACAAACTCTCCGTCGGGCGCTATATAGCCCCATCTGTATGTCTTACCTTTTCCCATAATTGACAATAGTTTGAAATTGGTGGACGGATTAAACCTGGATGGTATACTATCAATAAAGCCACGCGCTCACCGCTTGAAGAGCTGAGGCACGAATTCCGTGAGATAGATACGCCAGTTTTTCCAGATATGACCCTCGGGTGTCTCGTAATATGTATATTTGTAGCCATTGTCATCGAGTATCTTGCGGAAATCCTTATTGGCCTGGTACAGAAAGTCGGTGTCTCCGATAGCAATCCAGTAGAGCGCGGGTTTCTTATCAAACTGAGTCTTGAGCTTACCCTCGAGATTCTCATATACAGGAGATACGTTATCTTTGCCAGGCAGGATGGCTGCCGAGAACAGACCTACGTAGTCAAACATGTCGGGATACTCTTTGGAGATATGCAGAGAATGGAATCCACCCATCGACAGACCTGCTATGGCCCTTGCTTTCTTGGATCTGACAGTGCGGTAATTGGTGTCAATGAAATTCACTACCTCCGGGAAATGTGTCTCAAAGCTGCCTTCCATGGTCTTCGGCAGATCCATTGTAGGAGCCTCCAAGCCCAGGCTTGATTCACCGGGTGCTGCCTGTAGGTCGGCGTTGCCGTTGGTCATCACCACAATCATCGGATCGGCTTTGCCTTGTGCGATCAGGTTGTCAAGGATTTGCGCGGCCCTGCCCAGCTCGGTCCATGCATTCTCGTCACCGCCCATACCGTGCAGCAGATAAAACACAGGATATCGTTTGCCGGCGGTCCCGTATCCGGGCGGAGTGTATACTGTGAGCCGGCGGTCCATTCCCAAGGTGGGGCTGTGATACCATACTTTGGATACGGTGCCATGGGGCACATCATTGACCCTGTATAGGTCGGCGCGATCGCCCGGAATAATGAATACATCGGACACGGAGCTTACGTCACGTATGCGGTGTACATTTGACGGGTCGTTGATTTTCAGTCCATCGACTACCATCGAGTAGCTGTATAGCTCGGGCGCAAGCGGTGATGTGGTGTATTCCCAGATGCCGTCTTTCTCCACGAGGTCAGCCGTACCGGGGCCCTCGAATTCACCGAACGGTGTCTGGATCTTCTGTGCCGGAAGGAAGTCGCCTGTAACTTGTACCTTCACGGCCTTTGGTGCTGACAGCCGGAAAGTGACGGTGTTGTCAGGATGCACTTCGGGAGAAATAGTCTTTGGTGCGCCCCATATCGCCTGCTGAGCGTTGGCACAAAAGGCAAGTGTTGCCATAAATGTGAGTAATATATACTTTTTCATGTTAAATATTAAGGATTTATAGATTCAATGGTATTGGTAAGGCTGTTTTGTGTACCGTATCAGAATTCAGGCTGATCAGGTTGTCTTTAGACCGGAGGCAGGGTCTCAGTCCCAGCACGGAGTCTTGAGGTGGGGCAGCAGTGATGATTTGTAGGTGGGGTTGTCGCCGTTACGCAACTGGGCCTTGTAGTCATCGAGCAGGATTATGGCGTAGCGGCCGAGCACGGCGAGCGCCGCGAGATTGCAGATGGTCATCATGGCCATGGTGATGTCGGCGAGCGCCCACACGAAATCGAGGGTGGCGAGCGCGCCAGTCATCACCATGCCGCCTACCATCACACGGTAGACCCATACCACCCATCGGTGAGGGGTGATGAATTTGATGTTGGTCTCGCCGTAATAGTAATTGGCCACGATACTGGTGAAGGCGAAGAAGAAGATGGCCGCAGCCACGAATATCGATCCGAGGTTGTGGCCCAGCTCTATGTCGAGTGCGGTCTGTGTCAGCGCTATGCCGCTGAGTCCGCTCTCGGGGGCTCCGTTGAGCAGTATGATGAACGCCGTGCATGTACAGATTATCAATGTGTCGGTAAACACACCCAAGGTCTGTATCAGGCCTTGCTTCACGGGGTGGCTGACGGTAGCGGTCGCCGCCACATTGGGAGCCGAGCCCTCACCGGCCTCGTTGCTGAAGAGTCCGCGCTTGATACCCATCATGATGGCTGCCCCCATGCCGCCGCCGAGCCCGGCGCGGAAGTTGAAGGCTCCCTCGAATATCTGGCCCAGCACCCGGGGCAGCTCACCGATATTGAGCGCAGTCACCGTGAGGGCCAGCACGATGTATGCGATAGCCATCACTGGCACCACCACCTGGCTGAAACGCGATATGCGCGTGATACCGCCGCATATCACCAGCATTGACATCACGGTGAGCACCACACCCGTCAGGGTGGTGTCCACACCGAATGTCTTGAGCGACTCGGCGATGGTGTTTGATTGCACGGAGTTGAAGGCCAGCCCGAAGGTGACGGTGATGAGCACGGCGAATGTCACGGCCCACCAACGCTTGCCGATACCATGCTGGATGTAATAGGCCGGGCCTCCACGAAACGAATCCTCGCCCGGCACCTTGAAGAGCTGTGCCAGAGTTGACTCGATGAAAGCGTTGGCGCTGCCCAGCAGGGCGATTATCCACATCCACATCACCGCGCCAGGTCCGCCCAGAGCTATGGCCGTAGCCACACCGGCGAGATTGCCGGTGCCCACACGGCTGGCGATAGATATGGCGAAAGCCTGAAAAGACGACACATGCTTCTTTTTCTTGGGGGTGACGGCCTTGTCGGCCTCCTGTGAGGCAGGCTCGTCGGGCTCGGCACCTTTGACGAGCAGCCTGCACATCTCGCCTATCATCCTGAACTGTACCCCGCCGGAGGCGAGGGTAAAGTAAATAGCCCAAAGCAGGAGCATTGCGATCATCACATAGCTCCATAATATCTCGTTGATTATATCAATAATATGCATAGCGGTCACATTCTCACCGCAAATTTACAAAAATATCCTCACATCCTCCGCTTCCACCATATATACCCTCAAATATTTACGATCAAAAACAAATTTAAATAAGGAGTACGGTAAGGATTGAAGAAAAGGTGATAACCAGACAGCGTAGCCAGATACGGTGGGGAGGCACTGTATCTGGCTACGCTGTGGGGAGGGGGGATCAGTGGCGGATGATGAGCTTGCGGGATTTGTAGATGTAGATGCCGGGGGAGAGGTGGCGGACATCGGCGGGGGTGGCGCTCTGCAACACGGTCATGCCCTGGAGGTTGTAAACGGGGGCGGGGGCGTCGGTGTCGCGGACGGAGATGTCTTTGATGAGGTCGGTGGATGACGAGTCATCGCGCACGCAGCGCAGCGACAGACCCTGCGAGCGCTTGTCCTTGCTTACCTTGAATGTGCGTTTGCCGTTGATGATAAACATGTATTGGCCGTACAGGTCGGGATTCTCCTCGAGATTTGTGGCCGTCTTGCCCTTGGTGCCTATCCACAGGCCGCTGTATGGATTACCGCCCTCGGGATAGTCGAGTGTGCCCGACGCGTACACGCGTGTGCCCGTAGCCGGGAACCACTGGCCGTCTTGCTCGGCGCCGTTGTGATTCGAGTCCCATGTCATCGAGGCGTATTTCAACCAGTCGTAGGGAGTATTGCCGGCAGCATCGCACACCGGCACCTTGTAGCCTACGGGCGAGGGGTCGTAGATGGTCTTCTTCATCGACTCGCCGCCCCAGTAGTCGTCATTCGATACGTCGATCCAGTCGCCTGTGCGGTAATCGTTGACGATGATCTCCTGTCCGTATTCATCGAGTTCGCCGGTATTTTGGTAGGTCATGGCGTAGAATACATCGGGGTTCTCGATCGAGAGGGCCATGGAGCCGTGATATGCAGTCTTGGACGAGACCTTGGGCAGCACGTTGTTGTCGATGTCATAGAGGGTGGGTTCGCCGTCCACTGCGTATGTATAGTCTTCGTTCATTACGGTGAATGATGCGGCGCCCGGGAAGGGATCCTTCCGGCCCCACTGATACAGCATGCCGAAGTTGTCGAATGATCCGCGCTCTGTGGATACGGCGCCCAGGTTGCGGTCCATGAACGTCCATGTCGTGCCGGCGGCATTGGGCTCGGTGGTGAAATCGTTGGCCGGATCGTAATCGGTGATCCACAGGTGCCAGCTCCACAGTATCTTGCCGTCGGTGTCGGTGGCGGCCACAAGGGCGTTGCCCGCCGAGCCGGAGGTCCAGGCGCAGATCGAGCCGGAGGCCGCGTCGAGTTCCAGGCGGGTCACCAGTGACGGTGCCGACTGCCACACCAGTCTCGCACCGGTCACATCACCGGTGGTCTCCGTCAGCGAATTGCCTTTGTGAGTGGCATCGAAATATGCAGTGGAGCCGGGCGCCACGATATAGCAGTTGGCGGTGCCGTCGGCCGAGAGATCGATCGCATCACCGGGAATCTGAGCCATGGCAGCCGCGGGGGCAAGGATGGCCAGGAGGGGTAGAAATTTTTTCATAGGGATATTGTTAATTGTCAACTATTGCGCAAAGTTACAAAAATAATCGGTAAATCAAAGGGTTGCCGCCGGGGAGCGCTGATTATATGTTGGAAAAAGACAGGTGTCATGTTGAAAAAGGGTCAGGCGACCTTGTTGGGGTCGCCTGACGGTAGCTGTATGTTAGGTGTTGATTTATATGTCAATACTGGATGTTCTCGACGATTATGTATGAGGGCAGACTGCCATACTGCGCGGCTATGCGTGAGTGGCGTGCGGCCTCGGCGGCGTTGACACCGGTGCCTTTGCCGTCTCTGTACATCTCGGCCAGACGTTCATGCACCAGGGCCAGCATGGGGCGGGGGAGTTTGCCGTTTTTGGCGATGGGCTCGTAGTAGCGCATTGCCTGAGCGTAATTCTGATTCAGGAAATCGCCGTTGTAGTTCATGCCGGCGAGATAGAATCTCGACCAGTCGTCACCACGCTCGGCGGCCTGTTCGCGGGCTTTCAGCCCCTTGAGGAATCCCTCCTTATATATAGGCTCGTTCTGCAGCTTTGTGCCTTTGTGCACGGTCTCAATCCATGTGAGAGCCTGCTGTGCGTCCTGGCCCACCTCATCAGATGCGGCAGCCTCGGGTACTCTCGGACGGTAGAGCATCACGCGTGAATAATTGTCACCTAACTCGCCGGCGAGATAATGCCAGAAAAAAGCATCCGGGTAGTTGAAGTTGCCGCCATTGTTTGTGCCCAGGAGCGACGCATACAGCGCCATGCCACGCGGCAGACCCAGCATAGCCGACTTGAGATAGCTGTCGCGGGCCTTCGCACCGTCGGCGGGTACACCGTTACCCTCTAAATACATGCTGCCCAGAGCCGCATACTCTATGCCCTGTGACATGGGATGGAGAGCATCGAAATATGATTTCGCGCGGGTATAGTCTTTGTTCTGGAAGTAGTAGTATCCGAGATATCCGTTGGCCTGATTGTATCCGGCCTGTGCCGCGGCCTGCAGCAGCTTGAGTCCGTCGTTGACACGGCTCTTGTCGTTGGGCGAAAATGCATAGAGCACACCCAGCTCGGTCTCGGCCCTCGGATTCCTGTCATTGGCGACCAGACTGAGGCAACGCTCGGCCAGACCGCGATTCCACACCTTATGGTATAGGGCCAGATTCACTACACTGTCGGCCGAGATCTTGCCTTGCGCGTACTGTTGGCGCACCGACTCATAGATCGCATCGGCATTTTTGGCAACGGCAGCGGTGTTCTTTTTAGCCGTGGCGGTGTTCTTTTTTACTGCGGTGACAGCAGTATTGTTTTTTTTATTGAGAAAACTTGGCAGCTTGCCGCTGCCGGCGGCAGTAGCGGATGAAGCAACGGCCAGAAGTACCAAGGAATATAGGAATCTTTTCATTTATGGAACGGTTAATTTTGTTTCAAGATATTAACATTCCCATATACTACTTTGTTCGGGACTTGTTTAATAAATATTGAAGTCGTTTAAACTTATTACAAAATGTTAATTCCATATATGATGTAACCCTCATTGTTAACCTTTCGGATTCTTTACGGTCGATTTTTTTCTCTTTCCCCGGTCACTATGGATCCCCATCGCTCCATCAAAAAGCTCAAAATCGCCTCGTAAATAATCTCGAAATGTTAATTTGTAATAAGTTTAAACGACTTCATTGACAAAAATTAAGACCGCAGTCATATCAGGTGTGTGACTGCGGCCCTTGTGGTGTAAGCTGAGCTTGTGGTGTAAGCTGTCAGAGCTTGTCGGGAAAGCTCGTGAAGAAGGAGTGCTCCTGCCCGGGGATGCTTTCTGCCTGTTTGCGGTCGGCGATTGCCTTGATCAGGAATGCCATGTTGCGACCGAGGTTGCGCATGGTCTGCAGTCCCTCGAGGTCTTTCTCCACATCCTGGGCCGTGAAGCCGTGTACCTCGTTCCAGTAAGTGCTTGAGACCACCGGCATCGAGGTGATGGTGAAATACTTGTTGATCTCGTCGAACGCCGATGTCGATCCGCCTCGCCGCGATGAGATTACGGCCGCGCCTACTTTCATGGTCTTGTCGATAGTGGCCGACGTGCTGTAAAAAAGACGGTCGAGGAATGAGAGCACCTGTCCGTTACTGCCGGCATAATATGTCGGAGAGCCTACTACAATACCGTCGGCCCCGGCAAACTTCACGGCAAACTCATTCACCGCATCGTCGAATACACACCGGCCGTGCTCACGGCAGAAATTGCAGGCGATACAGCCCCGTATGTCCTTGTTGCCGATATTCACACGTTCTACTTCTATTCCGCACTCGGCGAGAGTCTTCTCCACCTCCTGCAACGCCCTGTCGGTGCATCCGTGCAGATGCGGGCTTCCGTTTACATTCAATACTTTCATCAGGTTGTAGGTTAGAGTATTAATAGTTGATTATTTACCGATGGTGAGGCGGTCGTTGGTAAATAGGCGTGTGACCTGCGAGGTGAGGAATCCCACCACTACCACCAGGGCGAACACTATCACAAGATCGGTAGCATGCACCTCCACCGGATAGGTGGATATGGTCATGCGGCTCGTGTCGCCCGACAGCTTGATCAGTCCGTAGCGCTCCTGCACCAGCGACAGCAGTGTGCCCAGCACGATTCCGGCTATGCCGCCGGTGACACTGATGAGCCACCCCTGTATCACGAATACGCTCCTTACCATGCTGGCCGGCGCTCCCAGAGCCCTCAGGGTCTCCATATTCGACCGCTTCTCGATCACCAGCAGAGAGAGGGTGGAGATGATATTGAACGAGGCTATCACCAGGATGAAGGCGAGCATCAGGAATGTGACCCACTTCTCTATCTGAATCATGCGAAACGACTCCTCCTGTTGCTGCAGCTGGGTCTCCACCTTGTATCGGTTGCCCAGATGCCGGGCCACCTCCGCGGCCACCATCTGCTGGTCGGCTCCCGGCAGCAGCCCCACCTCTATGTGCGATGCCTCGCTGTCATATTGCAGCAGCTCGCGTGCCTGCTCTATCTGTATGAATATGTGGTCGGAGTCATATTCAGGTTGTCCGATCTGGAATATGCCGCTCACCATCATGTCGGCGCTGTTGAATGCCGCCTGCGGATTGGCAGGATTGATGCGTCCCATGCGCCGTGGCACATACAGGCTGATGATGTTGATGGCACCCGAGCGGGCACCCGTCTTCACTGCCACGCCCGAGCTGATCTGCGCCACCTCCATACCCTTGTATTCAGTGACATACTCGCCCTCCACCAGCACCGAGTCGATACACGACAGGCGCGGATAGTCGGCGGGCACCCCTTTGAATACCACCGGCATCTGCATGTTGCCGAAAATCACCAGACCGCGCTCCTGTATCACCGGCATGGCCACATCCACGCCCGGCATCCTTGAGATCACGGAGGCCAGTGAATCGGCCTCCGCTATCGTCTTGCCCGATACGCCCGACACCTTAAGGTCGGGGTCGAGCTTCGACAGGTGGGATGCCGACAGAGCTGTGAAGCCATTGAATACAGAGAGCACTATGGTTATGGCCATGGTGGCCACGGCCACGCCTATCACTGAGATCAGCGATATGATATTCACGGCCCCGTGCGATTTCTTTGAGAAAAGATACCGCAGGGCGATTTTCCAGGCAAGCAAAACGGATGATACGGTTGGTAAGGGTGGATAATAGGGTTAGTTGTCGGCCTTGAGCAGATTGTCGATATTCTCTATATAATCGAGCGAGTCGTCGACGTAGAATGTCAGGGCCGGGGTCTTGCGCAGCTGATAGCGCACGCGCTGAGCCAGCTCGTAGCGCACGGTCTGTGCGTTGTCGTTGATGCTGCGCACGGTCTCCGCGGCCTTGTCGGCCGGGAATACCGACAGATATGCTTTGGCCACCGATAGGTCGGGTGATACCTTGACAGAGCTTACGCTGATGAGCGTGCCCCGTGTCTTGGCTGTCTGTGCGCGGAATATCTCGCTTAGTTCTTTCTGCAGCAGACGTGCTATCTTAGCTTGACGTGTTGTTTCCATGATTTATGTCAGTTTTTGTTGTTATGATCGCGGCTTCGTGCCTCGATTTATATTAATAACAAGCGACACCGCTGCAAAGTTACGAATTTTTCGCACAGGGCGGTTCAATTATGCGGATTATCGTCATACCGTCGCGCAGCGGCAGTATCACCTTCTCTACGCGCGGGTCGGCGGCGACTATGTCGTTAAATCGGCGAAGTGCCAGAGTCTGAGGGTCGTTGGCCTTTGGATCGGTGATCTTGCCATACCATAATGTGTTGTCGGCGATGATCAGGCCACCCTTACGCACCAGCGGCACCAGCATATGGAAATATTGCGGATACTGCCGCTTGTTGGCG
Organism: uncultured Bacteroides sp.; assembly: GCA_964495725.1. Taxonomy (GTDB): domain Bacteria; phylum Bacteroidota; class Bacteroidia; order Bacteroidales; family Muribaculaceae; genus CAG-873. The sequence continues at coordinate 1,990 of CAZBWZ010000014.1, read as the reverse complement.
TCTATATACACCATGTCCCATCCTGCGGGCAGGTGGGGTATTATCTCGAGGGCGTCGCCTGTGTGCAGGCGTATGCGGCTGCCGTAGTCGGCTGCGGCGAATGTGGCCTGCAGCTCGTCGGCCATCTCATCGTCTACCTCGATGGTGTGCAGCTCGCCGCCCTCAGGCAGGCCTTCGGCCAGGCACAATGTGGCATAGCCCGTGAAGGCACCTATCTCGAGTATGCGTCTGGCGCCGGCTATCTCCACCAGCATCTTCAGCAGGCGTCCCTGCAGGTGGCCCGAACACATCTGCGGATATACATGGTGCAGATATGTGTCGCGGTATACGCGGTGCTGGAGCTCAGGCTCGGGTGATATGTGTGCGAGTATGTAGTCGTCGATGTCGCTCATTGCTCTCTCATAATTTTATAAAGTGACAGCAAAATTACTAAAAAATGCGTAACTTTGCCGAAAAATTCAGCAAGACATGGTTAATTGCAAAGGTATCACCGTATACTGTGCGTCAAGCGACGACATAGCGCCCGTATATTTTGAGGCAGCCCGCAGTGTGGGAGCTGCCATAGCGCGTACCGGCCTGCCCGTGATAGACGGCGGTGGCCGCATAGGCCTGATGGGAGCCGTCAATGACGCCGCTCTTGCGGCCGGAGGCCGCGCGGTGGGTGTGATACCGCAATTCATGGTAGACGGCGGTCTGTGTCATCCCGGCCTGTCCGACACCATTGTCACTCCCGACATGGCCACGCGCAAGCGCATACTGGCGCAGATGGCCCTCGGTGTGCTGGCTCTCCCCGGAGGTGTGGGCACATTCGAGGAGCTCTTCGAGACAATGACCAACCGCAAGCTCGGCTTCTTCGACGCGCCCATCGTGATCCTCAATGTCAACCATTATTACGACCCGCTGCTTGAGCTGCTGCGGGCCTCCGAGACAGAGGGATTCAGCTACGGTCCGCGCTTGTGGTCGGCTGCCGCTACTGTAGATGAGGCCATGCGGATGCTGGGCCTCGGCAATAAAGATGATCAGCGGTAATGCGGCAGGATTCGATACAAAATATCAGCGCCATCCGGCATGATGCCACCGTGGAGCATGTGCATGACGAATCGGAGCAGACTCGTCATGACGATGCGGCCACGGCTCAGGCCCGGGCTGAATACCGGCATGAGCATAGCGCCCCGGTAGAGCGTGACACCCTGCGTGAGATCATCACCGTGGCGACCGCCGCTCCCGGTGATACCTTGATAGACACTGATCTTGACCACGCGCTTGCCGCCTCGGCCTATCATCCGGCCACCGATCTCGCGGCCCTGCACAAGACAGTGCCGCCGCCCCCACCGTCGTGGCGCGACGGACTGGAGGGCACGCCGCGTCCGGTGGGCATAGGCGATGACAATGGTGTGCTGGCGGTGCTCACCGCCATGTTTCTGGTGATGCTGTTCAGCTTCCGTCATTGCCGCAGACTGTTCGCCACCCTCTTTCAGGAGCTGTTGGGTATGCGTCAGCGTGCCAATGTATTTGACGAGCACACCTCCAATGAGACACAGATGATGGTGATGATGGCCGTGCAGTGGAGCGTATACACCGGGCTGCTGGGCTATTCGGCGCTCGCCCGTATATATCCGCTCGATCCCGGCGGGGCCTTCGTGCATACACTGATGCTGATATGTCTTACTTCATCATATTATGTGTTTCAGCTGTGCGCCTACTCCACGCTCGGCTACACCTTCACCACGCGGGCCGGCAAGCGGCATTTCGTGCAGGGCTTCACGGCCTCGCAATCGCTGCTGGGCTTTCTGCTGATCATTCCCGCCCTCGTGGCCATATTCTATCCCGAGGCCGGAGACGTGATGCTCAAGGTGGCCGCTGTGTGCTATCTGGTGGCGCGCATGGTGTTCATAGCAAAAGGATTTAGGATTTTTTACAACAAAATATTCTCTATATTCTATTTTATTTTGTACCTTTGTGCCCTTGAAATTATACCCCTCATAATATT